>JAHBTD010000005.1 GCA_019638775.1 Fimbriimonadaceae bacterium
ACGGAGGGATGGAACCCTTTGGGGAGGGTTGAGGCATCAGAGGCAGGTCAGCTATGAGCTATCAGCGATCGGCTATCAGCTATCGGCTATCAGCGATCTTTGAGATTAGGGAGCGTGAAGAGGGATGACCGCAGGTTGCGAGCTTCTGGTCAACTGTTGCCCGCTACTCCCTACTGCCCCTGCTCACTATCCCACTTCGATCGCCAGCACATCGCCCGTATTGAGCGCGAACCCCGTCAGGAAGGTCGCCTCGCCAAACCCAGCCGACACAGCTTTCATCGAAGCATTGATCGCCTTGCCGTTGACCGTCAGCTTTGCCGACGCAACGTCGCCCGAAGCGGGCAGCGACAGCTTGCTCAGCCTTAGTTTTCCGTAGCTGATCGTGAGCTTGAAGGAGTGTCTTCGTCCGGTCGACCTCTGCTCGTAGCTGCCCCAGCCTTCGGCGGCGATGAAGGCGGCTTTGAAGTTCTCCTTGCCCCATGCCGGGCTGAAGGAGAGTTCGCCCTTCGGGCCGTGGTATTTGAACCCGAGCGCGCCGTTATAGACGCCGTAGCTCGCCATCGCGCGGGCGTAGTGGTCGGAGCATTCGATCTCGTTGTAGGGGTTGCGGCGGGCCGCGCTGTAACGGTCGTCGACGGTCTTCGTGATGGTTAGGCCCTCATCCACCAAGCCTTCGTAGAGCATGTGCCCGGCGACTTGGTACTCAAACCCGGTCCAACACTCGTTGAAGTACATCGCCGCCCACGCGTCGGCACCCTTGGCAACCGCGATCTCAGAGCCGCCGTGAGGCCAGGTGCAAACCAGCAGACCCGCTTCGCCAGGCATGGCGAACCATCGCCCGCCCTTCACGTTCTTGTTGTTCTCGCGGTAGGGGCCGATGTCCGGGCAGAAGTTGTATTTGTAGAGCGACTTGAGCGCGCTGACGGTTTCGGACTGAGTCTGCACACGCGGAAGGCCGAGCTGCCACATATAGCTTTGCCCGAACGCCTGGTCGGCGTGGCAGCCGTTGCCGGTGGCGTTGGTTTCGGGGTGGTTGGGGTCGAGCTTGTGGATGAAGTATTCGCCGTTGTAGAGGTCCTTCGTCATCCGTGCCATGCCGGAATCGGCGATGCGTCTGCACTTGGCAGAGAATGCCGTGTCGCCCATCTCCGATGCCATCGCTTCGCCCGCTCGGAGGGCTCCACAATAAAGGGAGCTGATCCATGCCATCGGGCCGTACCAAGTCGCGTCGAGCGTATTGAACTGAGCGCCTTCGAGGATGCCGTCGTCGTCCAAGTCCTGGCCGATCATGTATTCGATCGACTTCTTCACCCGGGGCCATATCCGCCTTAAAAAGGCGCTGTCGGCAGACATTGTGTGCTCGCGATAGACGCGCATGATGGTGCCGCACTGACCGTCGTGGGCGACCGACTGCCATGCCTCGCCGCGATGCCCAAGGGCCCCGCTTTCGTGGAAGCCGATGGTGTAGTCGGCGCGAGCGCGCAGGTCGCGCTCCAGCGCCGGGAAGACGCGCCCCACGGCCTGGGCATACTGCCAAACGTGAGTGCAGGTGCCCGCGCAGCAGTAGATGCCCTCCCAGCCGTAGAAGCGGTCGTTGTCGAAGCGGTAGCAGGTTTGGCTTGCGAGGATACTGGTGGGCATGAAGGTGCGCTCAAGAAACCAGTGGGGGAGCGTGGAGTCTTCGTACCAGGTCTTCACCCATTTGCGGGTTTCGCCAGCGAGGCGGTCGAAGTTCGTGGCGACGTAGGCGACCACGTCCTTGGCATCCTTGAATCGCTTGGCGTAGTGTCGCTTTAGCTTTTGGATGTCTTGGAGAAAGCCGAGCTCTTTGCGGTCGGGGTTGGGGAAGTGCCAGGCCACTGCAAAGGTGACCTCCTGCGTTTCTCCCGCTCTGAGATCAATCGTCGTCAGGAGCTTCTCCGAGCCATCAGCTTCTGGAGCGGTTCGCTTCAGATTTGGGTGCGCACTCAGGACGGCGATGGCGAACGATCCGGCATCGGGTTCGTCTTCGTACTTCTGTGGGTCCAGCCGGGGCTGGTCGGAGAAGACGATGTGGTCGATGGATATCTGGCCCCAGCCGCCTCTCTCATTGTCGACGACTTCGAGGACGGCCTGCTTGCCCATGAACTCCTTCACGTCGAAATTGCCCGCACGCATCAGGTTGGAGTTGGGTCCTGCGATGGTGCGGACCTGCTTGCCGTCAACGAGAAGATTGACACACGTTTTGCCAGGATGATTTCCGCCACCGATCAGGAACGTAATGTAATTTCGCTCAATGGTGAAGGGGATGCTGGTGAGCTTTCCGACATGCTGATCTGCCTGCACTACGTCCCCGCCTGCACGCCAATGATGGGTGTTGGCGGAGCGTTTACCTTGGCCTCCGATGGCTCCCATATAATCCGGCATCTTGTCATGCTCGACGGGGCCTGCGCCAAACGCGGTGCCTTCGACCTTCCACTTGGTGTAGGTCTCGGACTCGAAGTCGTCGAAGAGGATATCGGGGCGGGAACTCTCGCTTGCAGACCGCCCTATCCCAAAGAACTGCACCCCGACAAAGCTATCGTCGAGAAATCGATCCGATACCAGTTCGACCTTCCTTAGCGTTCTTGCCCGCCTTGCCACCGGATTGTTGGACACTATCCCGAGCGTCACACTTTTTGCCGACTGAGATTTGTTCGTTACCTTGTAGCTAAGAATCGTGCAAGGTATGCCCGAGTCGTCGGTGTTGAGAGGAATAAAGGGAGAAAACGCCTCAAGGGTGATTTCGCAGGATTCCGCTGGGTCCGAATAGCGAACTTGTCCGATGGGATAGCGGCCTATAAACTCCGTTGCCGAGAACGACTTGCGGCTCAGTTCTGCCATCTCGCGGTCGCCTTGGAAGAAGACACCAAAGTTATGATCGTTGCCCGGCTTCATCGGCTTGGCATAGTTTGCGCCGTTGCGGATGGTGCCGATGTCCTTGTTCGGCAGATTGAAGATGTCCCAGCACCAGAGTCTGCCGTCTCCGCTCAAGTAAAGCTGCCCGCAGCAGATGCCGCCCACGGGCATCCCGATATGATCCAGCGCCTCGCCGGAAACGACGGTCGGCTTGCCTCTTTCGCGGAGCATTGCCTGCCATTCCTTCGACCGCTTCTTATCCACCGGCACAAGGTTCTGCTGCTTGGTGATCCGAAGGAGTTCGCCAGGTTGGACGACGCCAAGAGCAAGGAACCCTCCGGCGGCGCCTTTGAGCACGGTCCGGCGTGAGGTTTCCGGATCGGATTCGTTCATCGCGTCGGCGAGCTGATCTCGCTCGTTGGTGTTGCACGGCTTAGGCTGAGGCAGTGGCTTCTTGCGGGGCATGGAGATTGTTTCGACGTGAGACTGTAGGTTCCTTCAAAGGAGTTTGTGGCGTTTAGGAGAACTTTAGGTGGGATGGGGTGAAATGGTGTTGGTAAGTCGTGAGTCGTGAGTCGTGAGTCGTGAGTCGTGAGGCGTGAGGCGTGAGGCGTGAGGTGTAAGGCGTAAGGCGTAAGGCGTAAGGCGTAAGGCGTGAGTGTTGAGTGCTGAGTGCTGAGTGTTGAGTTGGGGGGTATCAGTCATCGGCGATCAGCTGCCGGATACTTCCGATAGCGGTTCGCAGATAGCTGATCGCTGATTACAGGAGGCATGAGTGATGAGCTTAATAGTCGCAGGATTAGCAATGATGGCTTTAGGAGGTTCGATGATGGGAGAGTCTATTCAGTCGTTGCCTGCCTCACAGATGAAGGCATCCAAGGATGATTGGCTCTTAGGCCAAGGCGACAATGTGACGCGCGTTTTTCATGACCGCGAACAGAACTCGCTCATCCTTGCAAACGGCCTCGTCGCACGAAGGTTCTTTACGCATCCAACGGGTTTGGGCACCTTTTCTATCGAAAACTTGGTGAGCCAGGAGACGTTAGTTCGTGCCGTGCGGCCCGAAGCCTTACTGACTCTCAATGGAACGGAATACACGATTGGTGGCTATTCTGGACAACCTGACTCGGGTTATTTCCTACTGGACTGGTTGAAGTTGATGACGCCTAATCCAAGCCGGGCAAATTCGGGTGGCTTTGTGGCTGCGTCCACGCTTCCAAGGTTTGAGTGGAAGGCAGTCCGACTGTCTGAGGGCAAGTCATGGCCCCCGAAAGGTGTTCACATATTCTTGAACACCGAATTGAAAATCAAGGAGTCAGATACGCCGGTTAGAGTGGAAGTCCACTACGAGATGTATGACGGCTTGCCCTTGATGAGCAAGTGGGTGACGATTAGGAACGTCACCGACAAGCCGATTCGTCTCAACTCCTTCATCGTCGAGCAGTTGGCGATGGTTGAGCCGGAGTCGCAGGTTGACCATCAGGCCGAATGGCTGAAGCCGAACGTGACGGTTCTGACCGATTACTCGTTTGGCGGGATGGCGACGATGAACTCTGCCAAATGTGTGAACTGGGTGCCTGACCCCGACTACAAGACGCAGGTCAATTACGATTTGAAGACTCCTTGTTTGCTGGAGGTTAAGCCACCGCTTGGGCCGGATGTGGATATTCAGCCGAACAGTTCGTTCGACACCTTCCGAATCTACGAACTGTTTCACGACTCTTGGGATCGGGAGCGTAAGGGGCTTGCTGTGCGCAAAATGATGCGGACCATCGCTCCGTGGTGCACCGAGAACCCGCTCATGCTGCACCTGACGAGCACGGATCCGAAGGTTGTTCTTCCTGCCATCGACCAAGCGGCGGAAGTCGGTTTTGAGATGGTGATCTTTAGCTTTGGGAGTGGGCTGAATATGGAGGATGCGTCACCTGGGAATATTGCCAAGTTCAAGGAGTTTCGCGATTACGCCAGAAAGAAGGGGCTGGATTTGGGCGGCTATTCGCTTCTGGCGAGTCGTCGGATTGACGATAAGAACGATGTTATCAACCCCAAGACTGGGAAACCTGGGGGTGCGATTTTTGGGAATTCTCCGTGTCTTGAAAGCGAGTGGGGGCATCGCTATTTTGACGATCTAAAGGCGTTTATCCGGGGAACTGGGTTCAGCATTCTCGAGCACGATGGAAGCTACCCGGGCGATGTTTGCGCCTCGACAACCCATCCCGGACACAAGGGTTTGGAGGACTCTCAGTGGACGCAGTACCAGCGCATCAAGGAGCTTTATGAGTGGTGCCGGGGAGAGGGGATTTACCTGAACATCCCCGACTTCTATTTTTTGGTCGGGGGAAGCAAAACTGGGATGGGCTATCGGGAGACGAACTGGTCGTTGCCAAGGGCGCAGCAGCACATCCACTGCCGCCAAAACCTCTATGACGGCACTTGGGAAAAGACGCCGAGCATGGGCTGGATGTTTGTGCCGCTGGTTCAGTATCAGGGCGGCGGAGCGGCTGCCACTATCGAGCCGTTGAAGGATCATCTTCAAGACTACGAGATGCATTTGGCGAACAACCTCGGCTACGGTGCGCAGGCTTGCTATCGCGGACCACGGCTGTACGATACGCCGGAGACGAAGGCCGTTGTCGTGAAGTGGGTGTCGTGGTTCAAGAAGTACCGCGACATATTGGAGTCGGATGTGATCCACGTTCGACGGGCGGACGGACGCAATCTCGATTGCATTCTTCACGCAAATCCAGCTTTGGAGCGCAAGGGGATGGTGATGGTTTACAATCCGACTCATGAGCCGCTGACTCAAGAGATCACGTTGCCGCTGTATTACACAGGAATCGAAAATGAGTGCATGATCGGCGAGCAGGATAAGAGCTCAAAAAAGGTCAAGCTGAGCCGCGATTATAAGATTACGATCAAGCCGACCGTGCCGCAAATGAGCTGCATTTGGTATGTGGTTCGGGATGCTGAGGTTGCCAAGAAGTGAACCGCAAGGGGCGTACGGCATTCATTTTCGCGTATCTGGCGCCAGCGGTTCTGTTGTATGCGGTCTTTGTGGTTTGGCCCCTGATCCAGTCGGTGGTGATCTCGTTTACAAACTGGCGCGGGCTTTCCGACCAGAAGGACTATGTCGGGCTTGAGAATTACGAGCGGCTGATAAAGGACGAGGCGTACATCACCGCCGTCAAGAACAACCTTTGGATTCTGGTTTTTGGCGGGTTGGCGATCCTTGTGGTGGGGTTGTTGATGGCTCACGCCGTTCAAGGCGATGGAAAGCTTGCCAAGGTTTTGCGTGCCACGTACCTCATTCCCCATGTCATCTCTCTGGTTGTAGTGGCGATCTTGTGGGCGTTTCTCTATCATCCATCGTTCGGGTTGGTGACGCAGGGTGGAGAGATGGTTGGGATTCGACAGCCCGAAGCCGGATATCTGGGCGATCTTGACGCAGCGCTGCCAGCCGTGACGTTGGCTTTTGTTTGGTACGCGGTTGGGTTTTACATCATGCTCTTTGCGGCGGGGCTTAAGAACATCCCGAGCGACATTTCAGAGGCGGCGTCTTTGGATGGGGCGGCGGGGCTTACGCGATTTTGGCGGGTGACGTGGCCTTTGATGTGGTCGGTCCGTAAGGTTGCCGTGACGTATATCGTCATCACGGTGATCAACATTTTTGCCTTGGTGCAGGTGATGACGCGGGGTGGAAACCCCGACCGGCGCACTGAGGTGATGCTGAGCTACTTCTTTGAGAAGGGGCAAGAGCAAGGAAGATATGGCCAAGGCGCGGCTATTGCCGTGACGAACTTGGCTTTGGCTCTCGGCGTGGCGCTTATTCTTATGTTTGTGTTCCGAAAGAACCCCGAGGCCAGGCGATGAGGCAGCGCTCTGGGCGGCGTCTAACCCTGCCCGATTTGGCAAGTTTCCTCCTTACGCGGTTGGGCATGGGGTTGTTTTTGGCGGCGGTTATCCTCCCGCTGCTGTGGGTGTTGATCTCGTCGGTCAAATCGAGTACGGAGATTTTTGGCTCGCCTTGGAGTTTGCCCGAGAGTCCGCAATGGTCGAACTACAGCGGAGCTTGGGGGGATGCGGGAATCGGTCGGCATTTTCTCAATTCACTGGTTGTGTGCGTGGCGACCCTTGTTCTCTTGCTGCCGATTGGGTCGATGGCGGCCTACGTCTTTGCCAAATACCCTTTTCGAGGGTCGAAGTCGCTTTTCAGCGTCTTTCTCGGCGGGATGATGTTTCCGAATCTGTTGGTCATCATTCCTGTTTTCCTGCTTTTGAAATCTCTGCCTGGTGGGAGTGAAGGGCTCGTCGACACTAAGACAGGGCTTGTGCTCGTGTACGTCGCATTTTCCTTGTCCTTCACGGTGTTTGTGATGAGCGGATTCTTTGAAGCGCTGCCCGACGAGCTTGGCGAGGCGGCGATGCTTGATGGCTGTGGGCATTCCGGAATCTTTTGGAAGGTGATGTTTCCGCTCGCTCGTCCGGGGATGATTGTGGTTGGCATTTTCAATGCGATTGGGTTATGGAATGAATATAACTTGGCGGTTGCCTTAATTCATACACCCGAGAACCTAACGCTGCCTTTAGCGCTTGCCGATCTGACGACGAAGGGAACCTATGAGAGCGATTGGGGGATGCTCTTTGCGGCGATGGTGATTGTGATGCTGCCGATCATCGTGGTTTATTGGATTTTCCGAGAGAAGATTCACGAGACGATGCTGGCAGGCGCGATTAAGGGGTGAGTTGGGAGCGATGAGCGATGAATGATGAATAGGGAGTCTTGGACATCGAAGAGGGACGAGTTGGTGGGCTCAAGTGTGCTGCAATGACTTCTTTTTTCAGATTTCAGATTTCAGACCTCTGACCTCTGACCTCTGTTTGCGATCTCTTCCAGCGGGTCCTTTTAGCCTTCATTTAGTAGCCGTTGGTAAACTCGCCCAAAAATTGCTGCGCCGACCTTGGCCAGCTGCGCTGCGACTCAACCTTATGCTGTTAAAATCTCTCAATTACTGGTCTGTGCCAGGTGGCCTCGAAGGCACACTCGACGTTTTCAATTTCCTTCAAACTGCAAAAGAACACCGCTTCGACGCTGTTGAAGTGGCGATCGGCGAGGCCGGGTCCGCTTTCGGCACGGATGCGACCGAGGCGCGATGCAAGGAGGTTCTTGCTGAGGCCGAACGCCTTGGCGTGAAGGTCGCGAGCACGGCGAGCGGGCTCTATTGGGGCCGCAACCTCGCCGACACCGATGCCGCGCTCAGCGCTCAGGCTGCCGACGATCTGAAGAAGATGCTCCAGATCACACAGTGGCTGGGCTGCCGGACGCTCCTCACCATCCCCGGCGCGGTGGACGTTTTCTTCATGCCCGAGCGCGGCGTGAACAGCTATGACGGAGTTTGGGATCGGGCTACGGTGGGCATCCGCGCCGCCCTCCCGACCGCGGAGGCGTGCGGCGTGCGTATGGGGATCGAGAACGTCTGGAACAAGTTCTTGGTCAGCCCGATGGAGATGGCGAGCTTTATCGACCAGTTCGACAGTCCCTGGGTGGGCGCTTATGTGGATGTCGGCAATGTGCTTCCGTTCGGCTATGGCGAACAGTGGCTGCGGATATTGGGCGAGCGCGTGGTCGGAATTCACTTTAAGGATTTTCGCAAAGCGGTCGGCAATCTCGACGGCTTTGTCGATCTTCTGGAAGGGGATGTTAACTGGCCAGAAGTGATGGCGGCGATAGGGGAGATCGGCTATGACGGGCCGCTCGTCGCAGAGATGATCCCTTACTATGCGCACTATCCGATGGTGCGTATCGCCAACACCTCTAACGCGATGGATGCGATCATGGGTCGGGGTTTCCGAAGTTGAGTATGCGTTTTGGCGTGGTGGGGTGGGGTCTGCGGAAGCACCTACCCATCTTGATGCATCGCCCCGAAGATGGCTTTGTACTGGCAGCGTTGGCGGATCCGAGTGAAGAGGCCCAAGCCGACTTTAAGTCCAAAACAAACGACTCTGTTTTTCTTACCGCTGATTATCGCGATCTGCTGGATAAGGGGCTGGATGCCCTCTTTATCCTGTCGCCCGACTGGCTGCACGAGGAGCAGGCCATCGCCTGCTTACAGGCGGGCGTTCCGGTTTATCTGGAGAAGCCGATGGCGATTACGGTTGAGGGGTGCGACCGGATTCTTGAGGCCGCCAAGCAGCACAACACCAAGCTGTACGTGGGCCACAACATGCGCCACTTTGGGATGGTTCGCAAGATGCGTGAGTGGATTCAGGCAGGGTACATCGGCGAGGTGAAGACGGCTTGGTGCCGACACTTTATCAGCTATGGCGGCGAGGCTTACTATCGGGATTGGCATGCAGACCGCACCCAGTCCACTGGGCTCTTGCTGCAAAAGGGCGCGCACGATATTGACGTTTTGCACTGGCTCTGCGGCGGCTACGCCAAGCGCGTGACGGCGATGGGGTCGCTAATGGTTTATGGCGATATCACCGACCGGCAGGAGCCTGGCGAGAAGGCCAACGTCACGATTCGTCCGACCTGGCCCCCGTCCTCGCTGTCGAAGCTCAATCCCGTGGTGGACGTGGAGGATGTGAGCATGATGCTGATGGAGTTGGACAACGGGGTGCTTGCCAGCTATCAGCAGTGTCACTTTGCGCCCGATGCGTGGAGGAACTATACGATCATCGGTTCGCGCGGGCGGATTGAGAATTTTGGGGATGCTCCGGGGTCTTCGGTCGTCCGGCTGTGGGAGACATCAAGGCTGGGCTATGCCGAGCATGGCGATCTGGAGTATCGGCAGCCTCCGGCGGTTGGGCCGCATGGAGGGTCGGACCAGGCGATCCTGGATGAGTTTGTGAATTACCTGACGCACGACGCGCCGACGGATACCTCTCCGATTGCGGCGAGGATGGCGGTCGCGGCGGGCTTTGCGGCAACGGAGTCGCTGAGGAACGACAGTGTGCCGGTTGAGATTTGCTAGGGGCTTTTTTGGGGGGCGTCGGCAGGTTGTTGGCAGGTTGTCGGCAAGTTGTCGGCAAGTGGTCGGCAGGTGGTCGGCAGGTGGTCGGCACGTTGTTGGCAGATGGTCGGCAAGTGGTCGGCACGTTGTTGGCAGATGGTTGGCAGGTGGTTAGGGAGTTAAGACCCTCCTTCGCAAGCGACGGAGGGATGAGAATAACATCCATGAAGCAGGCGAAAATTGGAATATCGGCACTTTTTGCCCTGCCTACAAGCGCCATAGCCTGTAGCGGAGCGGACGTCCAGGATTCGATCCGAGCCGCGATTCGTTTCGCCTATTTCAATGCCGCCTTCATGACCATTGCCCTTGGTGTGTCTTTCTTTATTGCTAAGAAGTCACCGATCACCGGACTGATTACTGTGTTCATAGGGATTCTTCTGGCTTTGCATCCGGCGTGGACCGTGAACGCATGGGGCGGAGACTGTGGCATTGGCAAGGCCAGTGCCGCAGTCGTGCTTTCCCTATTCAGCGGTATCGTCGTCGTGGTTCAACATGCTTGGGCGAAGCGCACTTTAGCTAAAGATTGAGGCATCTATATATTAATCATCATCCTCATCCACTGCATTCTTGTCCAGCTTAAGCCCCTTTGACTTTAGCCCTCGACCGTGCGGGCCGACCCAATCTGTCGGATACGGTTTGGTTCCCATCGTGAGCCGCCAGACAAGACGATTCAGCGTGTTCTCATCGGCGCGGTCGGGGAGAGAGAAGTCGATCTTCGCGCTGATGTCGGCCAGTTTTTGCATCTCGGGCGTCATCTCTTCACGGCGTGGGTTCAGCTCGTCCAGTGGGATGTTGTTGGGGAGGCATTTGAACGGTGTGAGGTCTGGCTTGTCGGTGAAGACATCGCGCATCGGGTCGGACAGAGCGACGAACTGCGTCATGGGGGTGATGCCCAGCATCAAGCACATCGTGTGGAGTACGGAGGTCTGGTTGTAGAACGTGCTGTTGACGGCCTTGCGCTTGGTGTAGGGGCTCACGACCAGACACAGCGAGCGGTGCCCATCGATATGGTCCCACCCGTTTTGAGGGTCGTCCTCGTTGATGAAGATCGCCATCTTGCTCCAGTACGGAGAGTTTGTGAGCGCCTCCACGATCTGCCCCATCGCAAGATCGTTGTCGGCCATGTGAGCACGTGGTGTTGGCATTCCTGCCGAGCCGCCGCTGCCGTGATCTTCGGGCAGATAGATGACGGTCAGGTTCGGCATGGTCTTCATCGCCTTGAACTTTTTGAGGAAGATGTCGGCACGGACTACGTCGGGAATCCCCATATTCCACCCCGGAAAATCGGGATCGCTGTAGGCGCGGATGCGCTCGACGCTGATGTTTTTGGGATATTTGTAGCTGTTCTTTCCAGCCACAAAGTCGTCGTAGATCTCCTTCCAAGTGCCTTTGGGATCGGAGGTGGCGTAGTCAAACTCGCCGAAGTTCAGCACGCTCATACCGTTTGCCAGGACGTGATCCCAGAGGAACCCGGTCGCGGCGACGTTGAGCGGGTCGTCTCCGCCGAACGGATAGCTTCGCGTCCATCCGCCAAACGACTTCTCAAGGTAGCTGCTGGCGTAGCCCTCCATCGCCCAAGAGTGCCCGTCGGCGCTGAGGATGCCGTTGCAGTAGTAGTTGTCGAGGAGGACGAACTGCTCGGCAAGGGCGTGGTGGTTTGGGCTCACCTCACGGGGGAAACTGCATAAGCTGGGCTCGCCATCTCCCTGAGGCATGTCGCCAAAGACCTGGTCGTAGGTGCGGTTCTCTTTGATGATGTAGACCACGTGCTCGATCGTCGATGCTTCTCCGGGCTTGTTTGGAACCGGTTTGGGGGTTCCTTTGCGCTGAGATCGCTCGGCGGCGAGCAGGGCTTGGGGCACGCCCGCGTCATCAAGCGACTGCTTGGTCCACGCTGCAAGCTGGGCAGCGTCGGGGAGCTTGGCGATGTTGATTGAACCGGTGTGTCCGTGGGTGTTGAATTCGTTCATTCGGCGCGGGCTTCGGGAGCCGGTGCCCTTGGCGTTGGTGACGACGATGCTGTCCCCGGCGAGCACAACCCCGCTGGGATACCACGCCGTTGGGATGAAGCCCTTGGGTTTGCCCGATGCCAAATCGACGACGGCGATGGCATTGTTGCCGCCGTTGGCGACGTAGAGGGTGCGACCGTCCGGCGATAAGGCGAGCGCGTTTGGCATGCTGCCGAAGAGGAGTTTGGGGTCGGGCTTGATATTGAGCTTTTGCTTGACGTTGCCCGTCGTCGAATCCAGAATCGCCACCGTATCTTCATTCGCACATGCGACGAAGACACGCTTGCCCCGCTCGTCGAGCAAGACTTGGTTGGGTTGCAGCCCAACGGGGGTGTGCTTCTTGATCGTCTTGGAGGTGAGGTCTACTTGGACAACCGTTGCTTCCTTTGTGACCCCTCGGAAGTCGATCTCGACTTCTGTCCCGGCAGACTTTTGTGTCATGACGCCGGGTTTTGGCCTTTGGCCACCCCAGCATGAAACCCATGCGGTTTTCCCGTCGCTGGACACAGCGACATCAAAGGGGGCGATATCGACGTCGAATTGGCTCTCAATCTTGCCGTCGCCCAGATTGACGATGGCGAGCTGGTTGGAGCGTGAGAGGCAGACGAAAGCTTTCGATCCGTCGCCCGAAAATGTGAAACCGCACGGATAGGACGCCCCGCCGACTGGTGCAGCAGGGAAGGTGACCTTGCGCTTCCACACGTACTTGCCGTTCTCCAGAACGGCTTGCTCAAGGTCGTTGCCCGCGTCGGTCAGCCAAACCGAGCCATCGGGAGCTTCCGCGATGCCGTGGAGAGAAGTTCCGCCGGAGATGCTCAGCTCCTGGATGACCTTTTTCTCGACGATATCGACGACGATTAGCCCACGGCTATCTTTAGCGAAGAATCGTTTGCCATCGCGTGAGAGCACTCCGTCGATGGGGCGACCGTTGACAACGAGGTTCGTCCCGGCTGGGCGCACGATCTGGTCAGTTGGGACGAGGGATGCGGTGGGCGAAAGCTCGCCAACCACTCGTTTCTGTTGGCACCCGGCAACGAAGGAGAGGGCGGCAAGACTGACGATGACGAAGGTGGTTGAGCTTGTGCGCATGGGGAACCTCTTGGGTCATTTTGCCCCTTTTGCGCTCCGGAGTCCACTCCCTTTCGCTAAAAGGGCCCAGGCGTAACTTTCTCTTAATGCCCAGGCGTGACACTGTAAGGCGTCGCGGCACTTGGGAAACGAAATCTGGGGCGGGCGATAACGACTAACAGTTCAATAAAGGTATTGGCCGGGTACTCCCGGCCGTTTTTTTGTCAACCCTCGATTACCAGAGTGTCGCCGTTTGCGAGTCCTGTGCTCAGGATATCCATGCCTGTCGTCTTACTCTTCGCAGACTTGGGGGACCAATAGGTTTCGGTGCCGTCAACTTTGACACGGCACATCCCAGTCCTTCCTGCTTTGATCTTTGCCCTGACGAGCTTGCCATCCTTCCACTCGATATCTACCGTGTAGTCGCCTCTTGCCTTCAGGCCTTTCACACTGCCGCTTGCCCATGCTTTCGGCAAAGCGGGGAGTAGGCGAATGAACCCTTCGTGGCTTTGGAGGAGCATCTCGGCAATCCCGGCTGTGCCGCCAAAGTTGCCGTCGATCTGAAAGGGGGGATGGTCGTCGAAGAGGTTGGGGAGGGTGGATTTGATGAGCAGTTGGCGGAGGTTTTCGTGGGCTAGATCGCCTTCGTGGAAGCGTGCCCAGAAGTTGATGATCCAGGCTCGCGACCATCCGGTGTGACCCCCGCCTTTGCTCAATCTTCCTTCGAGAGATTTGCGTGCGGCTGCCATATACTCTGGCGTCTTCTCAAAAGTGAACTGGTTGCTGGGGTGCATTCCGTACAGGTGCGACATGTGCCGATGCCCCGGCTCGGCCTCTTCGTACTCCTTGTCCCATTCGAGAATGCGTCCGTCTTTTCCGATCTGGGGAAGCGCCAGCTTGCCAAGGCTTTCTTTGACGCGCTTGGTGAAGGCATCGTCAATCCCCAACAGTTTTGCAGCCTCAAGGGTGTTCGTGAACGTCTCCCAGATAATCTCCTGATCCATCGCCCCGCCCATCACAAGATTGAGGTTTTGGCCTTGGTAGCGGTAGGTGTTTTCGGGGGAAGTTGAGGGGCCGGAAACCAGCTTGCCAGTGCGTGGATCGGTGACGAGCCAGTCCAAGAAGAACTCGCTGCATAGCTTGAGATTCGGGTAGGCGCGGTTTTTGAGAAAGGCGGGGTCTTGTGTGTAGCGGTAGTGCTCCATGAAGTGCGCCGAACACCAGCCTGCACCCATCACCCACATCCCCCAAACCGGGTGCCCGGTGAGGGCGGCGAAGAGGTTGACGTCGGTGGTGTGCCCAAGGGCGATTCCGTTGAAACCGAGTGTCTTGGCTAGCCCACGACTGCTTGGCACCAACGCCTCCATCAACCAAAAGAAAGGATCATGGCATTCGCTGAGGTTGGTGACTTCGGCGGGCCAATAGTTCATCTGGATGTTGATGTTGGTGTGGTAGTCGACGTTCCAAGGTCCGGCGATGTGCTGGCTCCACAGCCCTTGAAGGTTGGCGGGCATATCTCCCTTGCGTGAGGATGCGATGAGCAAGTAGCGTCCGTACTGGAAGTAGAGAGCTTCCAGGTTGGTGTCCGTTCCGTCGGCTTTCACTTTGGCGAGACGCTCGTCGGTGGGGAGGTTGGGGGCTTCGCCAAGGTCGAGTTGAACGCGCTTGAAGAGCTTTTGGTAATCGGCGAGGTGATTTGAATAAAGCTCCTGATAAGTCTTGTCCGCGATGCGTTTTAAGTCATCTTCGCAGGCTTTGATGAGGTCGGTGGTCTTGCGGACTGTTGGGTTTTTCAGGTCGTAATCCGTCTCGCAAACGAGAGATATCAAAACAGAGTCTGCGTTCCGGATGGAAAGGCTGTTTCCGTTTACGCTGATCGTTCCCCCTTTTGTGGAAACGCGGACGATGGCAGCGAATTTGGTGCCGGGTTTGACGCCTCCGTGAGAGGCTTGTCCCACCATGATTAGCCCCTTCCCATCCTCGGTCGGCTTGGTGGTCGTGCCTTCCGAGCGGGCGAGATCAAGGTCGAAGTTGATTGCATTGATGCGGTCGGTTACGATTTGGGTAATGATTGCCTTGTCGGGATGCGATACGAAGGTTGACCGCGAATAGGCAACTTCATTAAGGCGGTAACCGGTGGTTGCTTCGGCGGTGTCTAAATCGAGACTTCGCCGATACGTGCTTGGGCGCACCTCCGAATCCAGCGCGACTTCTTTTGCCAAGTGTCCCGCGCCACCGCCATTTTGGACGGCGATTGCCAGCAAGTTTTTCCCGGGTTTTAGGGCCTTGGAAGCATCGAATTGGAACGGTCGATCCCACGCATTCGTGCGTCCGATCTCGACACCGTTGAGGGTGACGATGCTGCTGTCGTCGATGGGGCTGAGGTTCAGGGTGCGGTTCAGCTCTGCGGGATCGGAACCGAGATCAAACTCTGTTCGAAAGACCACCCAGCTTTGGGCGGGGACTTCCAAATCGTTGGCCGTTTTCCAACTGGAATCGTCGTAGGATGGGGAGAGTTCGGCTTGGTTTAACTCTTTGGAAACGGGTCCACGTTTCCACTTTTCGATTCGGATGGGTTTGGGCAGCTGAACCCCAGGATAGTGAAACTTCATCTTGAGGTCGCCCAAGGTCTGATAGCTTCTTGGCTCAATGGGGTCTGCCATTAAATCTTGGGCAATGATCTGTTGAGCCTTGGCTTGATCGCCTGCGAAGTAGGCTTCTCGGGCTTTCTTGATCGCTTCGGCGCTGGTTGCCGGATTCTTGGGAACGGGGCCGCCCGCCCAGATCGACTCCTCGTTGAGCTGAATCCGTTCCTCCGCCACTCCGCCAAAGACCATCCCTCCCAATCGGCCGTTGCCAATAGGAAGGGCCTCCTCCCATCGTGTGGCAGGATGCCTAAACCAGATCATGAGGTCGTTTTCGGGAGCGTCGAGTTGCATGGCGAGGGCGGCGATAACGGTGATCATCTTGTTCGGTTAGCCTATCACCTTTGCGCATTGAGACCGAGCCAATTTATTCGGGTTTTGGACTGAAACTCCTCGCCTGGAGTTATGATCCGAGCGAAAGGGATCTGAGGACCTGAAGAGGGTGATCTTGTGAATTGCCAACTGACTCTCGTTCGTAAGCGAGGGGATTGAAGCACGGGACCCTTGCAACCCTGGGCTCGGTCCGGCGTAAGCAGGAATACGATGCTTCATTGGATTTGGCTTTTGGTTATTGGTCTTATCGCCGGCGCTCTCGCCAAAGCGATCATGCCCGGAGACAAGATGGAGCCCAAGGGCTGTCTTATGACGAGCCTGCTGGGTATCGCTGGTTCCGTTCTGGTTGGGTTTACGATGCGCACTTTCCTCGGTACGTCGGGCGGCGGTGGGCTGATCGGAACGATCGTCGGTGCGACGATCGGGGCTTGCATTCTGATTTGGCTGGGCCGCGTCTTTACGAAGAAGTAGGCGTCCTGCCGTGTAAGATAGGCTCGAGATGATTCCGGCAGACACGGCATGGTTCAACCGGGCTTTGTGGAAGCAGTGGATCTTGCTGACGACGGTCGGTCTGCTGGCTGTCCTTGCATTCAAGCTGCCGCTTGTGATGGCTGGCTGGAATCTTGTCTTTGGTTCACAGCCAAACAAAGGGCTAGTCGCTTTCGCAACTGTCCTGGCTGATTTCTCTGGCTGGTGCACATACGCCTGGCTTCAGGCGACCATCGTCAAGGAGATCTATCCGACCTGTCAAAGGATGAAATGGGTCTTTGCTACATCGAGCCCATATTTGCTTTTGACGCTTAGCGCTTTGCCCTCGTACTTCATTTATTCCCCAGCAGCAAATCAGCCTCCGGGGCCCCATACGCAGACTCACCCAGCCTATATTATCCTTGCTAGCTTCTTCATGGGATTGCTGTTCTCGGTTCCTCAGTGGTTTTTGCTGAAGAGGTTCGCAAAAAAGGCTGGTGTGTGGATTTTGTGTCAGACAGTTGCTTTTGGGGTGGCGGGATGGATACTGGTTCTCTGTCTGTTGCCCGACCCTGCTCGCTTCACGGTCGGCTACGACTTCGGCTTCGCCCTTGGTGCGACACTCATCGAAGGAGTCTTGGTGGGTGTTATCGGCGGGCTCGCTTTCTACAAGATGCAGCCCCTTCAAACGACCGAAGCCGCAGACTAATCCCGCAGACGAGCTTCCGGCTTCACACTGAGCCGACCTTCGATCACATCAACCCGCAGCTCTGCGTCCGGCATCCGTTCGACCGTGCCCCACGCCCCAGGCACCGAGAAGAACGATTTGAACGGCTCCTTCTGAGCTTCGAGCGTACCGTCGATGCCGTCGTAGCGCAGCCCGGTCCAGGCCAGGAACAGTCCGTAGGAGGCGAGGGCGCGGGCGTAATGCGAGCCGCATTCGTACTCGTTCCAGGGGTTTCTCCGCTTTCCGTCGTGGCGTTTGCGGATGGCGCGAGCGATGGATTCGGCTTCGTCACGCAGGCCGTGGTAGGCCAGGTGGGTGGCGACTTGGTATTCGATTCCGGTCCAGGCTTCATCCGAGTAGGGGAAGGGATAGTGAGGGCGTCCGCCGCTGGGCCAGGAGCACAGAAGCAGACCGGTTTCATCGCGGAAGGCGTACACCCGCTGTAGGTTTTCGTGGTCGCCGAGCGGATCACGAAAGTTGTGCCTGTAGATCGAGCGCAGGGTTTGGGTGACGAGGTCGCGGTCGATCAGGTCCCCCAATCCGGCGACTTCGGCGCAAAGCTGTCCGAAGACTTGGTCGGTGAGGCACCCGTGCCCATGCTGATATTTGGGGGCGTCGGCTTCGGTGTAGGGATTTTCTTGGATGAAAAAGTCGCCGTTCCATAGCCGCTCCTTCGTTGCCTTCGCGCCTTTTTCAATCAAGGCTTGGTACTTGTCGGCGTGTTCGGCATCTCCAAGGTGGCGGCAAATCTCCTCGGCGGCGCTGAGGGCCCCGAGATAGAAGAATTGGGTGAGCGGGTTTGGGCCTTGGAAGTTGATGTCGTAGGTGTTGTGCATGTCGCCATCGACGAGGCCGTCCTGGTCGCGATCCCACTGCACCCAGGAATACTCCAGGGCAAAGTGAGCCTTGGGCCAAATCTCTTTGAGCCAAGCGTCGTCGCCGCTCCATCGCCAGTCGCGGTAGATCTGGATGATCTGCCCGAGCTGACCATCGCTTGCCGCGTGCCACAGGTAGCTTTCTTTGGCGAGGGGGAGGATCATGCGGAAGTTGAGGGCCCCCTTCTTGCCTTCTCCGCCACAGTTGAAACCGAACTTGAACGCCGTATCCAGGAAGCTCCGCTGGATGTCGGGGAAGAGGCAGGCGTGGGTGAGGGCGTAGTTCCAAACGTGCGAGCAGGTGCCTTCGCAACAGCCGCTTTGGGGCGAGCATCCCTCCCAAGCCCAGAAGCCGCCGTCTTCCAGACGGATGACGGTCGGCGTGTGGAGGATGGAGGCGGTCGCGGAGACACATTCGATAATCGACTTAGGCAATGTTGAGTCGAGAAGGGCGTCTTCGAACTTGCTGGTGCGGTCGGCGAGTTCGTCAAACCGCCCGAAGAAGTCGTCGGCGACGGCCCAAGCGTCGGTGTGTTGGGTGGCGTAATACTGCGTCCAGAGCAGTTCTTCACCAGGCTCTTTCTTGCCCCAATACTTGTCGATGATGGGGAAGTGCCAGGCGATGAGGAACGGAATTTCGGCGACCTCGCCGGGGACGAGCTTGACTCGGCATCCTAGCGATCCGGACATGGGCTTGCCGCTGTCGGATTCGGGGTTGGGGCCGAGGGTGCCCGTCTCGCGGAAGCGGTTCCAGAAGGTGGCGATGCAATCCCACCAGCCGGTGACTTCCCAGCGCTCGGTGTAGTCCACGTTGGACCAGCTTGTGGTGAGCGAAGCGGTGCCGAATCCTAATTCGCCGTGGCTGAAACGCTCGTTTTCGAAGAAGATGCCTCGGCAGTTCGATCCTTGACGGTAGGTGTTTTTGGTCTTGTCGGGCGTTGTCTCGGTGGCGTCCATCATCGCGTGGACGGGGTTCAGCATGGTCCAGGCAAGGCACAGCTCGACCGGCTTGTCGCCGGTGTTTTCGATGCGGTAGTTGAGGCTGGCACAGGGGTAGCTGGAGGCTTGAGTGTCCTGCGGGATAAAAGGGTTGAACGCGCTCAGCTCGATCTTGAGCGGGAAGTTCTCTTTGTGAAATCGAATGCGGGCGAAGGGGAAAGTGCCCGCGAATTCGATGCTGTCGAAGCATGGCAAGCCGTCCATCTGGGAGAAGAAATGTCCGTGCCCGTATGACCAGTAGCCCATGCTCTCGCCGACGAAGTCACGGACTCGCGGGCCCTGCAACGCCAGCGCTCTTGCCTCTTCGCCTTCGGGCTGGAGCCACAGCGCAGGGAAGGTGTAGGCGAGCATTTTGCCCTTGTTCGGTCTGCCGAAAATCTCCCAGTCACGCAGGTTACCACGACCGTCCAGGCTGACGCATCCGGTGCCGATGCCGCCTAGGGGGAAGGCGATTTCGCGCAGGTGTTCGCCTTTGTAGGTGTAGGGGGAGTTGTCAAAGCCGGGGCGAAAGAGCGACATGGCGCGAGTATAGACAGGATTTGCCGCGCAAAAGTCAATGTTTACATGCGGCTTTTCACCCAGTAGACTTTGATTTATGCTTTCCTGTCTGCTCGTCGCGGTTTTGATGCCCGCTGCTGGGAGTCTTCAGCCCGCACAACTGAGGTGTGAAGCTCTTGCCAACCCGGTTGGAGTTGCCACGGCAACTCCGCGCTTGAGTTGGAAGCTGAACGCCACCGACAAAGCTGCACACAACCTGCGTCAAACGGGTTACCGGATCACGGTTGGAAGCCAGTCCGGGAAGAGTGATTTGTGGGATACGGGCAAGGTCCAGTCGGGAGACACGTTCGGAATCGCCTATGCCGGCAAGCCGCTCGCATCGGGACAGAAGGTTTGGTGGAGGGTGCAGGTCTTCGACCAGAAGGGCGTCGCCTCCGACTGGAGCGCGGCTGCCGAATGGTCGGTCGGTCTGCTGAAGCCTAGCGATTGGAAGGCGCAATGGATCGGCTACGACGCCCCGGTGAATGCCAACCGGTCGCGCGATCCGTTCAGCGATGCGTCGTGGATTTGGGCGGAATCGGGGGATGTCGTCTACTTCAAGCGGGTTCTGGTGCTGAACGCTGGCTTCACCAAAGCGACTCTGCGCATCACGGCTGACGATCAGTTCTCGGCGACGATCAACGGACACAAGGTTGCCGAGAGTGACGGCAAGACGGACGCATGGCGACGACCGGTCGAAGTGGACGTGACCGACAAGCTGCTGACGGCAGACAACACGATCCTCGTTCGGGCGACGAATTCGGGCGGGGCGGCGGGCTTGCTCGCCAAGCTGACCGTCGCATACACGGGCAACAACGCAGTCGAGATGTCGACGGGCAGCGCATGGCAGGTGGCGACTTCGGAGAGCGGGCCGTTCACTCCGGCGAAGGTGCTCGGCGCTTACGGAGCGGAGCCTTGGGGCCGCGTCGGGCCGCAGAACCTCCACCTTCCTCCGCCGCGACTTCTGCGCCATGAATTCTCCTTGAACAAGCCGGTCAAGCGGGCTATCCTTTACGGCTCGGCTCTTGGTCTGCTCGATCTTCGGCTGAACGGCAAAGCCGTCACCGACGAGCTGTTCATGCCGGGATGGACCGACTACACGAAGCGCGTCTACGCTCGCGGCTACGATGTCACCAAAGCGCTGAAGCAGGGCAACAATGCGGTCGGCGTCGTCTTGGGCGACGGCTGGTATTCCGGCTACGTGGGCTACGGCGGACGGCGAAACCACTACGGCACGAAGACGCGGGCTTTGGTGCAGCTGAACGTCGAATACACCGACGGCACGACTCAGACCATCGCCAGCGGACCGGATTGGAAGGCCAGCACCGGCCCAACGCTGGAAGGCGACTTCCTTATGGGTGAGGCCTACGACGCCCGGCTGGAGAAGGCGGGCTGGGACAGCGCAGGATATTCGGATCGAGGCTGGTTCTCGGTGCAGACGGGCGCGGAGATGAATCCCGTCGTCGAACCGTTCCCTGGGCAGCCGGTGCGCCCCTATGAAGTGCTGAAGGCGAAGACGGTCACCGAGCCCAAGCCGGGGGTTTATGTGCTGGACCTCGGGCAGAATCTGGCGGGATTTGCGAGGCTGAAGGTCAAGGGGGAGAAGGGACAGAAGATCGTGCTGCGCTTTGCCGAACGGCTGAGCCCAGACGGAAACATCTACACCACCAACCTTCGCGGCGCGCGCACGATCGACACCTACATCTGCAAAGGGGAGGGCGTCGAGACGTGGTCGCCCAAGTTCACTTTCCACGGCTTCCAGTACATCGAAGTGACGGGGCTTGGGCACAAGCCCGCGCCCGATGAAGTGGTCGGGATCGCCATCAGCAGCGATACGCCCGACGCAGGAACTCTGGAGACCAGCGACCCGATGCTCAACCGGCTGGTGAAAAATGCTTGGTGGACGCAGAAGATGAACTTCATCGACATCCCCACCGACTGCCCCCAGCGCGACGAGCGGTTGGGCTGGACCGGAGATGCGCAGGCCTACATCCGCACGGCGACGATGCTGAACGACGTTCAGCCGTTCTTCGCGAAGTGGCTCGTCTCACTGGACGACGCTCAGCGCGAAGACGGGCAGTATCCGATGGTCGCCCCGCTCAAGGTTGCGGGCGGGGACGGCGGTCCGGCGTGGGCCGATGCGGGTGTCATCTGCCCGTGGACGATCTACGACGTTTATGGCGACAAGGAGCTTTTGGCCCGCCACTATCCGCAGATGAAGAAGTTCATCGAGTTCTGCGTGAAGCGGTCTACGCCGGAGATGCTGCCTCCCAAGCAGTTCCACTGCTTCGGCGACTGGGTGAGCATCAACGCGAACACCCCGAACGAAGTGATCTACACCGCCTACTTCGCAGGCTCGGCAAGGCTCCTCGCTCAAGCGGCATCTGCGCTCGGCAAGCCCGACGAAGCCCAAAAGCATATGGCCCTTTATCGCCAGGTTCGGGCGGCTTTTCAGAAAGCCTACGTCAAGCCGGACGGCTCGGTTTTGGGCGATACGCAATGCTCGTACATCCTGGCTCTGGTGTTCGACCTTTTGGAGCCGGAGATGGTGGGCAAGGTCGCTGACCGCCTGGTCGCCGATATTGAGAAGCGCGGATGGCACCTTTCCACCGGGTTCGTCGGCACGCGCGACATCATGCACGTCCTCAGCAAGATCGGGCGCAACGACGTGGCGTTCCGGCTTCTCCACAACGACACTTTCCCCAGTTGGGGCTTCACCATCAAAAACGGCGCGACCAGCATCTGGGAGCGGTGGGACGGCTGGACGCCGGAAAAGGGCTTCCAAGACCCCGGCATGAACTCCTTTGCCCACTATGCGTTTGGAGCCGTTGTGGGGTGGATGTTTGCCCAGCCCGCGGGCATCGACAACCTCGCGCCTGGGTTCAAGAGGATCAAGATCGCGCCGCAGATCGACCCCAAGCTAACCTGGCTGAAGTCGTCTTACGATTCCGTCCGGGGCAGGATCGTGTCGGAATGGAGCGTGAAGGACGGAAAGCTGACGATGCGGGTGGTGATTCCGCCGAATACGACGGCGGAGATTCACGTTCCGGCGACGGGGGTAGAAGCCACTCCGAAAGTAGAGGCAAGCGCGGACCGCATCTACCGGGTGGGCTCGGGCGAGTATACGTTTGTTGGGAAGCTGAGGTGATGCGTGAATCGTGAATCGTGAATCGTGAATCGTAGGATGGACTTCATGAGTTGTTTGAAATCTGCGTTTGTTGCCTAGCCCTGCTCGTGCTCTAAACTCATCCACAAAATGCTTGGCGGAGGCTTGGTCTTTTGTCGCTTTTGCACCATCATATAGGCGATGTTTACGCTCGCTGCACAGGAGACCGAAGTCGGTCGCAGGTTTGCCGAAGACGGCTATTACATCGCTAAGGGCGTCTTCAGCCCGACCGAGATCGGGGAGCTTGAAGAGGACTTCGACCGGATCGTGGCACAGCTCTACGCGAGCGGGGAAGAGATCAACGCGACTTGGGGCGGGCCGGAGATGGAGCGGATGGGCGCGGCGAAGATGCAGGTGATCCACACGCACAACGTCCAGCTCTATTCGGCACGGTGGGCGAAGGCGCTCTATCACGAGCGGTTCTTGGCGGCGGCACGGGACATTCTGGGGGAGAACATCGTTCTCAACCACAGCAAGCTCTTTCAGAAGCCGAGCGAAAACGGCGCACCGTTCCCGATGCACCAGGATTGGGAGTATTTCCCGACCGTCAAGGACACGATGATGGCGGGGATCATCCACGTCTCCCATGCGACCGACGAGATGGGATGCCTGCGCGTGTACCCGGGTTCGCACAAGCTGGGGCGGATCGGCGGCTCCAACGGGCATTCAGAGAAGCTGCTGGAGGAGTATCCGATCGAGAAGGCGACTCCGCTGGAAGCGGAGCCGGGGGATGTGGTGTTCTTCCACTACTTCACGATCCACGGATCGATGCCGAACCGGTCGGACCGGGTGCGTAAGACCGTCCTCGTCCAGCTTTATGCCGGGGATGATCGCATTGAGGATGGTTGCGGACATCCCGACGAGAAGCTGGTTTTGAGCGGTTGGAACTTCCACGCCAGCCGAAACGCGGCGAACCGCCAGAAATAGCCTAGGGGTCGCTAACGAGACGCACGGCTGGTTCTTCATCCTCGAGGATTGAAGGGAATCGCCCGATATCATCGCGCACGAAGAAGTTGTCGTTGAGGTCGTCGTTTGCGGTAGAGACCTCGCCGATGATGCACTGAGGGGTCATCGGCTCAAACTCGTGGTAGATACCCGCTGGGATTGTGATCCTTTCGCCGGGACGAAGAACAATGGTTTCGCCGGGCATAACGGTTCTTGCTTCGCCATTGACGCTGATTTGAAACTCTGTGCCAAGGCGATTCGGTTGATCGGGCCAGACTGTTACTGCCAACTCTCCCCATCGGGCGATGATGTCCTCTTTCTTTTTGGCGTGGGTGTGCGCTGGTGTAACCATGCCTCTTCTGGCGTACATGAGCTTCTCGCAATATTCAGGCTCGTTGGCCAGGGTGATCAGGACAAGGCCAAAACGCTGCCAGTCGTTAAGGCCGAAGTCTGTGATGTCCCACATTGGTTTTGGAGGGAGAGCCCACCCCTGTTCTGCAAAGCAGGTTGAAGCCTGTCTGTAGAGCAAGTTTATTTCGCTACGTTTCATTCCTTCGCCACACACGCAGTCGTAGGCTGTTCCCAGGTCATGCTTTGCAACAACGCTTATCGTCGACGCTAAAAGCCCATCCTATTGGATGCTACTTGTCACGGCGAGGATACCCATCGATTGTTGCGGAGCCTAAACGGGAAGTTGTGAGATTGGTACGGCTGCGTGAGCATGTTACCAATTTCGTTCCGTGCATGGCACTGAATAATATTTCTGTTCTTAAGCAGGCTGAAAACCCGGTAGATGTCGATCCCCGTAGCGAGCTGAGAATTAATATAAGGTAAGTTCATCGGGTGTCCCGTCCGGAACATCCCTCAGAAAATGTCGTTCTCAACTTAGAGAAGCAGGCTCTTGAGCCTGAGTTAAGGAGAATGTTAAAGAGTTTTCCCGCGCAAGTTTTGGGGGATCGCTTGCGTCGTGCCCGGGTTCGGCAGTCCATCTCTGTACGCGATCTTGCCAAGGCAGCGGCGGTAAGCAAGAACTCCATCACACGTTTAGAGCACGGCGGGGGGACAAATCCCGCGACGCTTGTGAAGGTTTGCGCTGCTTTGGGACTTCATGTGGCGGGCCTACTGCGCAAAGAGCAGCAGTCGGAGCAGATCGTTGTCGTTCATCGCAAACAGGACGACCGTTGGTTCGATATGACCGACTTTGGCGCGGGGCCGTTGGGGGGATTGGACCGTCCGATTTCATCCGAGGAGCGAGCGGCATTTGTTGCAGCGGGAGCTCAGGTGCCCTTGCTCATGCTCACAAACAGATTGGAGTCGGGGCGATTGTTGCCTGCGATTCTTGAATTGCATAGCCAGAGCGAACTGCGAAGCCATGCGGGCGAGGAGATGGTTTATGTTTTGGCGGGCTCGATTGTGCTGAAGGTGGGCGAGCAAGAGGTGATCCTGCATGAAGGTGAATGCGCGACCTTTTGGAGCGCAGAGCAGCACGCATATGCTCCAGCACCTGGATCGCCACTGCCCGCGAGGGTTTTGTCGATCCGGTCTGACGACCGACCCGGATAGTGTGATAATGGTGCGGCAAGAAATTATATAACGTTCCTTATACGGAACATATATGATGTTCTCCATTGGTCTATACGGGAGGTTGATTGCTAAACTGCAGTTGCCTCTTTCTTGAGCCCGCGGTCAACGGGAAGGCCCGCTTTAACATAGGCTTCAAACCCGTCGGTTAGGTTTATCACATTGGTGAACCCCTTCGTCTGGAGATAGCTCAGACCGATGCAGGAGCGTCCGCCGCCGCCGCAGTGGAGGATGAGCGGTTTATGCCGTGGCAGTTCATCAAGTTGCTTATCCATATAGCCAAGAGGGATATTCTTAACTCCGGGGATGTGTGCTTCGGCGTATTCGTTAGCTCCCCGAACGTCGAGAAGCTCGGCCTCACCTGTTTTGAATCGCTCTGCAGCTTCGATTGCACTGATCTGTGGCATTGGCTTTGCTTCAAATCCAGCTTGAGCAGCCGCCTCAAAGGCTTCAGTGTCGAACCAGCCGGCTACATTGTCCAGTCCGATCATCGCCAAGTCTTTCACCGCTTGCTCAACCGCCTGTTGGCTCGTGGCGATGAGATAAATTGGCTTGTCGAAAGGAAGGAGCCACCCTGCCCAAGTTGTAAAGCTCCTGTTGCTTGGGATGCTCAGCACTCCGGGGATCAGAGCTTGCAGGGCTTCGCCATAGCTGCGAGTGTCTACGATCACAGCCTTTGCCTTCAGCAAATCGACAATGTCGGAAGGGTGCATCTTTTGAGGTTTCGTGAGCCCTTGCCGGATTGCTGGACCGACCTTGTTCATCCTCTTCATCTCTTTGAAGTAGTAGGGGGGCTCTGGCTGTCCTGAAAGAACCGTGTCGACAAAATCCTGCTCGCGATCTGTCTTCAGTCCCCAGTTCGCATCCTTTTCATAGCCTAAGGTGCTTACAGGCACACCGCCAAGGCTCTTTCCACATGCCGATCCAGCGCCGTGAGCGGGCCAGATGAGCACGGTTTCCGGCAGGCTGCTCTTGAACTTGCAGAGCGCATCAAAGAGCACCCTTGCACCGGCTTCCATGGTGTCCTTGAAGCCGGCGACTTTATCTAATAGGTCAGGGCGTCCAACATCACCAACAAAAATAAAGTCTCCCGTAAAGACTCCGAGAGGCATGCTGCTGGCGGGCTCGTCGGTGAGGACAAAGCTGATGTGCTCGGGCGTATGTCCGGGCGTATGGAGCACGTCGAGCCGGACGTTGCCGACGCGTATGTGGTCGCCGTTTTTGACAAGCTTGACGTTCGGCTGATCGGCGAAGCTGTACTTCCACTCTTCGTTACCCTCGTCGGAGAGGAAGAGCGTTGCGCCGGTGCGATCGGCGAGCTCGCGGCTGCCCGAGCAGAAGTCGGCGTGGATATGAGTCTCGGTGACGGCGCTGATGCTCAATCCCTCGGCACTGGCGGCTTGAATGTACTGTTCGAGATCACGGTTGGGATCGATCACGCAAGCCTCGCCGGTTTTTGCGCAACCTATCAAATAGCTGGCCTGTGCAAGCTTATCGTCGTAGAAGCGTTTGAGAATCATCTTGCTTTTCCTACGCCTGTTGGCGTGTATGACATGTTAGAGGCTGAACGATTCGCGGAGGATTCTACAAGGGTAAGACTCTTTAGGACGTTTCTTTGTGGAGGTCCTTTTTAGAATCTGACAGGCCCTTTTCTAGTTCGGACGCAATTCTTCGATATGCTTCTCTGAAGCTGATTCCTTGCTCTTGTACAAGTTCGAAAGCCCGTTCTGCGGAGTAGAGCGACGGATCCATGGCCTCGGATGTTCTCTGAGCATTAAATTGAACTCCTGGGATGGCATGTTCCATCACTCGAAGCATTTCCAGTGTGGAGTCAATCATTCTAAAAAGTGGTCCTTTGATAAGTTGAAGATCGCGGTGGTACCCCGAGGTCATCTTGCTTGTGATTGCCAGGATTGCTTGTAGGTCTGCTGGCGCTTGAGAGGAGTGTCCCCGTACTAGTTCAAAGATGTCGGGGTTTCGCTTTTGCGGCATGATGGATGAGCCGGTCGTGAATTCCTTAGGGAGCCTAACGAACGCAAACTCTTGTGTTGCATACAGGCAGAGATCGGCGGCAAGCCGTCCGAGATCTTGTTGGACAAGACACAGGGCAAAAGCCAAGCTCGCTTCGGCCTTTCCGCGTGAGAGTTGGACAGCGGTGACGGGCTCGTGGGTTTCTTTGAACTGGAGGTCGCGGGTTGTTCGTTCTCGGTTGATTGGGATACCGGGTGTGCCATACCCCGCTGCCGAACCGAGTGGATTCTTGTCGATGAGGGTTAAGGCCGATTCGATCATTTTGACATCGTCGGTAAGCTCGGCGGCAAAGCCGTTTGCCCAGAGTGCAACCGTCGAGGGCATGGCTGGCTGCAGGTGCGTGTAACCGGGTAACGGGATATCCCCTTGAGAGCTTGCAAGCTGCTGCAAAACTGTGACAACGGCGGTCGTGCACTCGGAAGAGATGGCGACGACGTCGCGCAAGTAGAGGCGCAGTGCGGCTAGAACTTGATCGTTTCGGGACCGGCCAAGATGGATGCGCTCGCCGAGGTCTCCGAGCCAGGCGACCAAGCGATTTTCGATTGCTGTGTGCACATCCTCTTCGTCGAGTCGGATGGTCCACTCACCTCGGGCGTGTTGTTCGCCAAGCTGCATGAGGGCATCGCAAAGGGAGTCGGACTGATCATAAGTAAGGTGTCCACACTCGGCGAGCATTGCCGCGTGAGCTTGAGAAGCCCGGATATCGTACGGAACGAGTCGGGCATCAAGAATGTGGTCCTCACCCACCGTGAAGCTTAAAATCAGTTCGTCGATCGATTCGCCTTTATCCCAGAGCCGTGGCATGAGCAACCTCCTTTAACAATGCTCTGTAAAATTCGAAGCCCTGTTCAATCTCACTGGCAAGCACAAACTCGTCTGCGGTGTGTGACCGGGCGGAAATTCCGGGGCCACACTTGATTGCCGGTACTCCCTGAAAGAAGACTTGGTCGGACATCGTTAGGCTGGCAAATGTTTTCGTTCCAGTGCCGATACGTAAAGCAGATTGAACGATTATTGCATCGACGGGGCACTGGTAGGGTTCGAGCCGCGATGAATGTATACGAATTTCGCCGGCAACGCATTCTTCCAACCTTTCTAACAATTCAGAATGAGTCAGGCCAGGGACGGTTCGAAAATCAAGCTTGGCAGAGGCTTCGGCGGGGACCTGATTGTGGGTTGCTGCTCCTTTGAGGACAGTGGGTTGAAGACTTGAGACGCCTAATTGGGGGTGCGGCTCGCCGAGGTCGATCTGCCTTAGCTTCACGATGTCTTCGGCGAGTCCCCAGACAGGATTGACTGCTCCTAACGAGTTGGCGTTTGCCGCGTGGCAAGCTGTGCCTTGGTGGACCAATTCGAGGATCATTAAGCCTCTTTGAGCTATTCCAATCTGCAACTCGGTCGGTTCGCCAACGACAACACCATCTGGTTCCCAGCCTTGCTGCTGCAGCCAAGGCCAGGCTATTTCGGTGCCCTTCCCGCCGGTCTCCTCTTCGCAGACGAGCATCAGGACGACCTCGCACGGTCCGCCTGCTTTTTGGACACCTAAGAGCGTAGCGATCATCGCGGCGGCGCTGGCTTTTGCGTCGTTGCTGCCGAGCCCGTACACCTTGCCATCGATCGTCTCTACATTCCACGGATCGCGGGTCCACCCGTCGTTCGGAGGGACGGTATCAAGATGAGTGTTTAAGAGGATCTTTGGGCCTGATCCTGCTTTGGCGATGACGTTATCGCCGAGACGTGTGACTTCGGCTCCGCTTTCGCGCAAGAGGTCCTCTACCCAGTCCATGATCTGCGCCTCCTGGTGGGAGACGGACGGGATGGAAACCAGCCTGCAGTGGATTTCGAGGACGTCCAGACTAAACCTCCTCCGGCATGAGTTCGGCTTCGTCGAGGACGATCATCGTGCCGCAGCCTTCGTTGGTGAAGACTTCGGTCAGGAGACTGTCAGGCGTCTTGTAGGAGATGACATGGACGCGGGTGACGGTGCCGTTGAGGGCGTCGGCGATGCAGGCGGCTTTGGGCATCATCCCGTCCTTGAGCGTGCCGTCTTTCTCCAGCTCCTGCAGCTGGGCGAGCTCAAGATGAGAGATGAGAGTCGTGGGGTCGCCTGGGTCGGTGCAGATGCCAGGAGCCCCGGTGACGAGGATCAGCTTGGCGGCTCCGATGGCGTTGGCGATGGCGGCGGCGACGGAGTCGGCGTTGATGTTGAGCAGCTGTCCGTCGGCGTCGGCGCTGAGGGGGCTGACCATCGGGAGATAGCCGCTGTCGAGGAGGTCGTCGAGCACCTTGGGGTCGATCTTGACGATGTCGCCGACGAAGCCGAAGTCGACGGTTTCGCCGTCTTTCGTCTTTCGCGGAGGGCGTTTGGCGGCGTGGACCAGGCCGGAATCCACCCCGCTAAGGCCGATGACGGGCATGTCCAGTTCGCGGCCTGCGGATAAGAGGGTTGCTCGGGCCGCGCCGAAGAGGGCGAGCGTCATGGCCTCCAGCATTCCGGCGTCGGTGATGCGGCGGCCTTCGTGGAAGACGGACTGCGCGCCGAGGCGGTCGGCAAGGGCGGTGGCCTGCGGCCCGCCGCCGTGCACGAGGACGACCTGGATGCCGAGTCGGTGGAGGACGGAGACCTGCTCCAGCAGGGCCTTGGCGTCGGCTTGAGTTTGGATGGCTTCTCCGCCGACCTTGACGACAAACCGCTGGCCTTGGTAGAGGCGCAGGTAGGGGAGGGCTCTTCTGAGGGCCTCGACGGAACTATGCATTGGGGTTCTCCATAAGCTTCATCATCACGGCCTTTTGCACGTGGAGGCGGTTGGCGGCTTCTTGCACCACCACGCTGCGCGGGCCGTCCAAAATCTCATCCGAAATCTCTACGTTGCGGCGAACGGGAAGGCAGTGCATCGCCTTGGCATCGCGCTGGGCGTTGGCAAACCAGGACTCTTTCAGACACCAATCGCGCAAGCTTGCGCGGGCTTCGGCCTCCTCGCTTGGCCTGCCGTAAAACTCTGGCGCGGCCCACGACTTCGCATAGACGATATGGGCTCCTTCGGTGGCTTCTTCGCGGTGGTGGGTGACCTTGAGGCGGTCGCCTCCGATCTGCCTCAGCTCGGAGATCGAACGGTCGGGCAGACCGAAGCCCTCGGGGTACACGACGGTCAGCTCCATGCCGCGAAGGAGGGCCATCGAGGCGACGCAGAGGGGGACGGCGTAGGGCAGCGGTCGGGGGTGCCATGCCCAGGAGAGTACGAACTTGCCGCCTTCTTTGGGGACTTTCAGATCGTTCAGGAGCTTCCAATCGGCGAGGGCTTGGCAGGGGTGGTCGGCAGCCGACTCCATGTTGATGAACGGCTTGGGACAAAGCTTGGCCATCTTGGGCATGAGAGCGTCGTCAAGGTCGGTGTCGAGGTCCTTGCCTTCGGCAAAGCATCGGATGCCTAGGAGGTCGCAGTATTGGGCCAGCACGGGGATGGCCTCGCGGATGTGCTCTTGGGCGCTGCCATCCATCACGACTCCGTCTCTGGTTTCGAGATTCCAAGAGCCCGCTCCTGGCTGGATGACGACGCTGCTGCCGCCGAGCTGCGACGCGCCAGCCTGGAAGGAGGCGAGCGTGCGCAGGGAGGGGTTCATGAAGAGGAGGCCGACAACCTTGTTCTTGAGGCTGTCGTTGATCGGCTCCCTTACGAGATGCTGGGCCAGCCGGACGAGGTCTTCGATCTCGTCGAAGCTCAGGCTTTTGAGGGAGAGGTATCGGTTCATCGCTATGTCCACCCCACGGCGGCCTGCATCAGACCGGCAGTCTCGTCGAAGCCGAAGATTCGGTTCATCCACTGGATACCGCCCCCGGCTGCGCCCTTGATGAGGTTGTCGATGACGCAGACGACGGCGACCTGCGTTCCTTGGGCGGCGATGCCGATGTGCGCCCGGTTCGACCCGGCGACGTGCTTGACCGACGGCATGCTTGCCGAGACCGAGATGAACGGACAGTCGGCATAGAAAGCCGTATAGCTCTCGATCAATTCTTCGGTCGTCGCAGCCGATTGGGTTTCCGCATAGACGGTGGCATGGATGCCGCGGGCGAACGGTCCGGAGTGGGGAAGGAAAACGAGCTTCGGCTCGCCTTCCGGCCTGAGCCGACCGAGGAACATCTTCATCTCGGGCGTGTGCCGATGCTTCAGAAGCTCGTAAGCCCACATGCCGCTGTGGCGATCGGGGTGGTGGGTGCCGGATTTGGGCGTGCGACCGCTGCCTGTGCTTCCGGTGACGCCGTTTACGACAAAGCTCGATGCCAGCCCAAGGGCGGCAAGCGGGGCGCAGGCCAGGGTCGCGGCGGTGGTAAAGCACCCAGGCTGGACAGCGTGCTTCGGCACGGGGGCTTTGTGCAGCTCGGGGATGGCGCAGGTGAATTCAGAGAGGAGTTCGGGGGTGGGATGCGATATTCCGTAGATCTCTTCAAACTGCTTCGCGTCGGCGTAGCGGAAGTCTGCTGAAAGATCCACGACCTTCATTCCGGCAGGGCCGCTTTCGATCCACTGTTTCAGGATTGGGGCGGCTTCGCCGTGGGGAAGCGCGGAGAAGAGGGCGACCTGATCTTGCTTTGCCGCATCGGCGAGACTGTTGTCGTTTGTATCGAAGGCCAAGCTTTTTGACACCCCGGCAAGGTGGGGGAAGATGTCGCCCACTTGCTGCCCCGCTGCGCTCTGCGACACGACGCTGGTCAGCTCGAAGTGGGGGTGAGCGAGCAGCAGGCGAATCAGCTCGCCCGCAACGTATCCGGTGCCGCCGAGCACAATAGCGGGAATCTTTTCAGACGGCATGGGCTACCCCCAAGGCGTCGCGCACGCATTCGGCGAGCTTTGCCGCTTCGGTTCGGGCGTTGATGCCTTTGACTCCCGTGCGGCTGAGGATCACGCTGGTTCCGGCAGCGTTGTCGGTGGCGGGTCCGGTGATGACGGTGGGCTTGAGCCCGAAGTCTCGGCTGAGCAGCTCGACCCCGCCCCACGCGCCTACTGGGTCGCCGGCGGCAAGGACGATCGCGGAGAAGCTGCGGTTGAGCTGGGGGTCTTGCAAGATCGCGGAGACGCCGTATTCGCCGATCAGGCCGTCGCCGAGCTCCATCACGATCACATCCGGCTTTTCGGCGGCTAGCCGATTGAGCATCGTTCGTGCCAGGGTTGCCGCGTTGGCGGGGGAGGTGGTGACGATGCCGAGGTCGGTGAAGATAATGGTCTGGCGCGCGCCCGCGTCCTCCATCGCCAGCACGTCGCGGCGCAGGCTCACGCCGGTGGATTTTGCGGCGGCAACGCTGAGGCCGCTCCTGACCAGCTGCTCGATCAGGGAGATGCAGGCTTCGGTCTTGCCGGAGTTCATGCTGCTGCCGACCACGCCGATGACGGGTGTGCCGTTGACGGTCAGCGAGTCGTCAAGCTGCGGGAGGTTCTGGGCGATGTTGGCGGGGACGCCCTTGCGGCTGGCGAGGTAGGGGAAGTCGAGCACTTGGCCCAGCACTTCGCATTCGAACGGCGGACCAACGAGCGGAGAGTAGGAGGTGCATTGCCCGAGCACTCCACCCATGTTCAGGAGATTGATCTTGTCGCCGGTCTTGAGCTTTTCTGGGATGACGCCCGCGTAGCCTTGAACGGCGTTGCGGTGCCCCAGCGCTCCGGCGATCACGTCGCCCGGCTTGATGGCGGACATGCGTCCGGTCGTGAGCTCCAGGGCGTTGTAGGCGCTTTTGGAGTTGAGCACTCGGACGGCGATCACATCCCCCTCTTCGCACGGGAAGCTGTTGTCGACTTTGACATCGCGGCGCAGTCGGCAGTTTGCCGTGACCGAAGCGATCTTGTCGAGGAAGACGGTTTTCAGGAGTGACCTCCCCTTGTGGCTTGACCGTCCGCGGGAGTGGCATGGGCGTCTCGCCCATGCGTCCCATGACCGTCTCGGTCATGGCTGTTCTTTTCCACGGGCGGGACGCCCGTGGTACGCATGGGCGAGACGCCCATGCCACTTTCCGGCTCCTCAAAATTCTTGGGTGCAATGCTTGGGGGTTCTTTCTTTTCAGAAGCAGAGACGCCCATGCCACTTTCGTCTGTGCCACCTCCAACTCTGGCAGCCAAGATCGTGGGCAGGCCGCAGATTCTGCCAAAGCCTTTAGCGTCTTCGGGGGTCCACTCCCCAACCGCCTCGCCATAGACAGCTCGCGATGCGGCATGGAGGGAGTGGGGCGAGGCGACGCCTTCGACGAAGACCGAGCCCTGCCTGAGCAGCAGATGCACCTTGCCGGTGACCCTTTGCTGGGACGAAGTGAAGAACGCCTCGATATCTCGGCAGGCAGGCTCCAGCAGTAGCCCCTCATGCACCATGTCGCCATAGGCGGCGGCAAGCTGATCTTTGAGGGCGATCTGTCGCTTGGTCAGTACCAGCTTCTCCAGTTCGCGATGGGCGGCGATGATGACGGTCGGGGCGGGGGCCTCGAAGGCGACGCGGCCTTTGATACCGAGGATCGTTTCGCCGAGATGGATGCCGCGACCGATGCCATAGCTCCCAGCAATCTCGTCGAGTCTTTCGATGAGATCGATGGGGCGCATCGACTCGCCATCCAGCGCGGTGGGGATGCCTTGCGTGAATTCGAGAATGAGCCTCTTTGGCGTGAGCGATCGGTCGAATGCGTCCTTGGTGCGCACCCACTGGTCTTCGGGAATTGAGAGTTCGGTCCCGGTGGTTTCTGCGCCGCCGATGGTGATTCCCCAGATGCCGCTGTTGACGGAGTAGGCGCTGCCGTGGCTGGGGATCGGGAGGTTTCGGGCTTGCAGGTAGGCCACCTGATCCTCGCGCTTGGGGGCGTCGTCGCGGACGGGGGCGAGGATTTCGAGGTCGGGGGCGAGGGCGCGCAGGGCGACCTCAAAGCGAATTTGGTCGTTTCCGGCGGCGGTGCATCCGTGGGCGACGGCCTGGGCTCCCAGCTCCTTCGCCATGCGCGCCGACTCCTGGGCCTGGAGGGTTCGCTCCACACCCACGCAGAGCGGATACAGATTCCCGCGCAGCACGTTGCCGGCGATGAGGTGTTTCAGGGCTTGGTCGAAGAGGGCTTGCTTCGCATGAATATGCACATGCTGAGACGCGCCCAACGCCTTGCTTCGGGCTTCCAACTCCTCCAGTTGGGCCGGAGAGAACCCGCCGACATCCACCGTCACGGTGACGACTTCATAGCCCTTTTCGATGAGGTAGGGGACGCCCCAGCAGGTGTCGAGTCCCCCCGAAAAGGCGAGCACGGCCTTCCTACACATTCGCCGTCTCCCGACCGCTGAGCGCGAGGAGCTTTTGCCAGACCTTGTCCTGGTCGGCGGCGGAGGCGGTGGCGATGAAGATCGTGTCGTCTCCGGCGATGGTGCCCACGAGCTCGGGCCAGCCAAGCTGGTCGATTTGAACGGCGACCAGGTTCGCCGCGCCGATGAGCGTTCGCAGGACAAGCAGGTTGGGTCCGGCGGGTTGGAACGAAAGGATGCCTTCGATCTTTTGAGGGATGCTCTGAAGACTCTCGCCCATGAGCACATACCGTCCGCCGACCTTGGCGACGCCGAGGTCGTGTAGGTCTCGGGAGATGCTGCTCTGGGTGACGGAGAAGCCTTGGCTCTCCAGCGCCGCGACGAGATCCTCCTGACGCTCGATCACTTCGCGCTGGATCAGCGACGTGATAGCGGCAAGTCGTGTTTTGCGAAGGGAGTCGTCACGGCTCATGCGCATGATTATGCATTAATGTGCATAAAAATGCAAATCGTTTTTAGGACTTGGGCACACTCTCACCGCATCAGGTGCCAGCCAAGGATAGCGCCATAGCCGACGAACACAAGCGTGAACAGGCAATTCAGCATCACATGCCCGATCTGCAAGAAGGGGCTGCTGGGCCAGTCGCTGCTCTTGAAGTAGAAGGAATCGACGCCGAGCCGGAACCCCCAGAACAGGAAGATCACGGTCGAGATCGAGAGTCCGGCGGGTGTGCCGTGCAGAATGTCGGGATGGAGGACGAGCGTCAGCACGCCCCAAGAAACGATGGTGAAGACGATGAACGAGCCATAAGTCCACATCAGTTTGTGGTTGAGGCTGCTCAGGCGGGGAAGCTCTTCTCGCCATTTCAGCCGGGTGGGTACCTGGAAGCTAGCGGCAAGGATGAGGATCTGGGCGATGGCGAGCAAATAGATGAGAATGGACAGCGCCTGTTCGACCCCAATACTGAGCATTGCGCCGCGCAGCCACTCCATCAGGGGCCAGATCACCACGTGCCGAAACGGGCCGTGAAAGAGGATGGGCAGAGGGCCGAGGATGGCGAGAATCACCCAGAGCGGATGCTTGATCTTGAACCTGCGCTCGGCGAACATGAGGATGCCCTGCACGGCAAAGTAGAGCAGAGGCAGGCCGTAGCCCGCTCCGGCAGGGAAGCTGATGGCGAACTCGTGCAGCAAGCCGGAGATAAGGAAGATCGCAAAGACGGCACCTCGCATCCCGAACGTTTTGGTGAGCCATGGCAGGAAGAAGATGCGGTCGAGCTCGACGAACGGGCGGTTCCATCGGCGGGTCCAAAATTCGCTCAGGGTTTTGGACCGGTAGGGCGCGTCGAAGAGCGGCTTGACCTTCCATCCGGAGGTCTTGGCAAGGTCGGAGAGCATGTCGGAGAAGCCGAGATGGATGGCGGTGAGGATAGCGAAGATGGCGATCCATTCGGCAAGGTCTTGGTTCAGCCGATTGCTGAATCCAGCAACGACTAGGAGCACGAGGGTTCCGCAGAGGAATCTGACCATTCCCCCGGCAAAGCGTTTGGCGTCGGTGGCGAGGGGGCTTGGCTTTTCGGCAAATGGGGTGGGGTCGATCCCTGGCCATACCGTCGCATAAAACAGTAGGCCGGGCCAGTACATCTTTTGCAGGTCCTTCAAGGGTTGGCGAAGTAGCGAGGATGCCTTGAATACAAACAGCAAGGCAAGGGCCGAAGCCGTCAAACGCTGATAAGGACTCCAGTTTGGGGCTTGAAGGAGCGTGAACAGGACTGCTGCACAAGGGATCGCGCCGGAGAGAAACTTGCGAAACTTATCCTCTTTGAGAATGAATGCGAATGCCCAAGCCGCAGCCAACGAAGCGCCCCACATCGCTATGAAAGCCGACCACGCTTGCATAGCTCATTATCGCTGAACTTGAACGCGCGCGGCGCTGACTGCGCTACAGCTTTCGCGAGAGTTGGTCTCGCTGCCCGTGCAAGAGGGCCGAACCATCTTCATAAAGGCTCAGAACGCCGTATCCATTGTTAGCCTGTCCAGTTCCCTCCACCACCGCACGGAGCGTCACATAATGCGTTTCGGCGAGCTTGACGTAGGCGTTTTCGTGGGTGTGACCTTGGAGCACAATGCGGACGTTCTTGGCATCGTCGATGGCTTGGCGGACCTTCGCAGCGGAGGCAACGCCCGTAGAAGGTCGCGAGGCACCTGTCCAGTCGATCCGCTGATGGACGCAGACGAGCACATGCTTCTTGGTGTTTGAGAGCTCTTGCCTCAGCCAGTCGATCTGCCAATCGGGAATGCTGGTGTCGGTCCACACGAAGTTTCCGGCATCGTAGGGGGTGCCGTCGGCTTTGTGGCAAGCGTCGAGGATGATCGCTTTCCAGTGGTCGAGTTCCAGCGTCGTGTGCCCGGTCTTCTGTCCGACGGCTTGCAGGAAGTCTGCTCGCTTGACCTTGGCGAGGCAGTGGTTGCCGAGCGTGAATCTCTGCACGGGCGACATCTGGCTAATCTCCCCAAGAGCCGCCTTCAGAAATCGCATTTCGTCTTCGGCTGTCGCCTGGTCGGCGGAGTCGATGAGGTCACCCAGCTCGATGAGAGCGTCGATCTTTTCGGTCTGGAAGTGCTGTCGCGCCTCTTCGATTTTCGGGAGAGACTCTCGGTAGAAGCGGGTGCCCCGGGCGGGGGCGTCGGCGTAATGGATGTCGGTGAGGAGGCCGATCCTTTGGGGCGCGACGGGCAACCAGGAGGCGGCCTTGGACCAGGGGGCGAGGAGCAGGGCTCCGCTGGATATTAGGAGATCGCGTCGGGTTAGCATGACCTAAAACATGATGACCGACCGGATCACATCGCCGGTCTCCATCTCGTGAAATGCGTCTTCGACCTCTTCAAGCTTAATCTTTCGCGTGACCATGCGGTCCAGTTCCAACTCACCTTTTAAGTACATGTCGGCGAGCATTGGGAAGTCGTAAGACGGCAAGGTGTCGCCGCAGTGGCACACGCGCAGACCCGCCTTGTTCCAGTACACACCGGTCGCCATGTCGCCGAGGTTGAGGTTCACCGAGTCGGTCTGCGCAGGGAAGCCGATGGTCGTCGCCGTGCCGCCATAGCTGAGCATCTTGATCGCCTGCTCGGTGCTGGCGGGGATGCCGGTGGCCTCGAAGGCGTACTCCACGCCGCCGTCCCAACCATCGTCGGTGAGCTTGCGGACTTCGGCGACCGCGTCTACCTCTTTGGCATTGACGGTGTGGGTCGCGCCGAAATCCTTCGCCCAGCCGAGCTTGACCGGGTTGATGTCCACGGCGATGATCTGTCGGGCTCCGGCGATCTTCGCACCCTGAATGACACTGAGGCCCACGCCGCCACAGCCGATGACCGCGACTCGTGAGCCGCGATGGACGGGGGTCGTGTTCAGCGCCGCGCCGACTCCGGTGATGACGCCGCAGGCGATGAGGCAAGCTTTGTCCAGCGGCATCTTGTCGGGCATCTTGATAGCGGCTTTGGCGTGGACGACGGTATGGGTGGCAAACGTGCCGCAGCGCAAAACTTGGGAGCACACGGCGCCGTCGGAAGCGCGCTTGATGCGGGGGCCTGGGCGCAGGGCCATGTAGCACCGGCGGGGGTCGCCGCGCAGGCAGGCGGGGCACTGCTCGCAGGGGGCGCGGTAGGCGATCACGACGGGGTCGCCGGGTTTGAGGTGGGTGACCCCTTCGCCCACTTCTTCGACATAGCCCGCGCCTTCGTGGCCCAGCACGATCGGGAACTTCATCCCGTTGCCGTGGAGCATCTTCACCGTGAGGTCGGTGTGGCAGACGCCACTGGCGACCAGCCGGATGAGGACCTCATTGCGCTCGGGCGGGTCGATGGTGATGTCGCGAACGACGGCGGGCGCGCCTGGCTCTTCGAGGATCGAGGCTTTTCCTTGGATGGGCATATCGAGATAATAGCAAGTTTGCGGGGTCGAATCGAAGCCTTATCTCGGCCCGCTCATATAGTAGATCGTGCCCTCCTTATCCGCTAAGAAGCCAGCACCTGTATCAATTTCCTGATCGGATAAGGAGAGGCCCATGCTGAACTCTCCTGGGGGCTTTGAACCCGGAACCCTTAGCCATATATTCACTTCACGAGTGGGAGTGTCCCAGAGGTGGGGCGCCTTCTGAAGGGTTTGAGCAAGGACCTTGGCAACAGGGTAGCTCCCTATGGACTCCGTGTGTCTTTGGAAGTTGATTTCTTTCACCTTGCCGTTTTTAAAGGTCATTTGCAGTTTGAACGCTAAGCGTTCGGTGGCTCGGTCTGTGCCAGCAAGGCGAAGGGAATTGGCGTCTTCGACAGCTTTGATCCTCAATCCGGAAAAGAGACAATTCTGTTCTTCGAGAAAGCGGAATGCCTGCTCGTACCTGGCCTCGGTCTGCTTTCTCATTGGTGGAGGAGGCCAGAACACCCAGCAAACCACGATCCCAACGAGGAGACCAATACTTAGCTGGAAGCGGTGTTGGCGAATGAAAGCTCTCACGGTGGGTTGCCTTGCCGTCAGTTGTTGAATTCATTGTAGCGGGCACTATCGCCGGACAAGATAGGTAAATTGGGATTGTGGCAAAGTCGATTTATCTGATTCTCGCCCTAGCTGGGCTGGGTGCGTCGTGGGCATGTGTGGGCAGTACAGAGGGCAACCAAGATTCGGAGGGCCTTCATGACAACTCTTCTATTAGCAGCGCGGGCAAGGGCCAGCAGCAAAGGGGAGTCAACGTCACCCGGCTCTATAACGACACTTGCGGCAAATGCCACGGCATGAACGGTGAGGGCGGCGGCGCGGGAACCAAGACCCTGCTTACCCAAGAGAAGTTTGATCAGAAGCACGACAAGCCGTTCTTTGACGCGATCAAGAACGGCGTCATCGACATGGGCATGGAGTCGTATGGCGAAACGATGTCCGACCAAGAGATTTGGGCGATGGTCGTGCATATTCGCGAGCTCCAATACAAGGCTCTGCGCGCTGAAAATGGCGGGCCAAAGGCCACCAACGGCGTGTACAAATCCAAGTACCACGACTACAAGATCGAGACAGTGGTTGACCGAGAGCAAGGGTTGCGCACGCCGTGGGCTTTGGACTGGCTGCCAGACGGCCGCATGATTGTCACGAACCGGCCTGGAAAGTTGGTGGTGGTGAAGGACGGGAAGGTGCAGTCGGAGGTTTCGGGCATTCCCGATAGCGTTGAAATTGGGCAGGGCGGGCTGATGGATGTGGCGGTGCACCCCGATTACGCCAAGAACGGCTGGATCTACTTAAGTTACACGGAGCCAGCTGGAGCGGGCGCACGAGGCGGCATGACGAAGGTCGTTCGCGGAAAGCTCAGCTTTGATGGCGCTCAGGCAAAGTGGGTCAGCCAGCAGACGATTTGGGAGACCGAGCAGCAGTATTACAGTGGTTCGGGCGTTCACTTCGGCTGCAAGATCGTTTTCGACGGCAAGGGGCATGTCTTCATTGGTGTTGGCGAGCGTGGCACGAACATGCGCGTCCAAGACATCACCACGCCTTACGGCAAGGTGATGCGGGTGAATGAGGATGGGTCGGTGCCGAAGGACAATCCCTTTGCGAGCACCAAAGGCGCAGAGAAGGTGTGGACGACCGGACATCGCAACCCGCAAGGCTTGGCGTTGGACCTTGAGGGACGGCTTTGGGATACGGAGCACGCTCCGCGCGGCGGCGACGAGCTGAACCAGATCGTCAAGGGCGAGAACTACGGCTGGCCGGTGATTAGCTTTGCTATCAACTACAACGACTCGCCGTTTGTGACGCCTTGGCCAAAGCCGGGGCAAAACTTTAAGATGCCGATTTTCCGATGGCTGCCGTCGAATGCGGCGAGCGGGCTCGATGTTCATAAGGGGCAGGCTTTTCCGCAGTGGAAGGGTGATCTCTTTGCCGGTGGCCTTGCAGGGCAAGACCTTGACCGTATTCGGATTGGAAAGGACGGGCAGTTGGCTGAGCGGGAAGAACTGGTTTGGGGGATGGGGCGCGTGCGGGACGTGATGTGCGGGCCGGATGGCTATGTGTATCTGGCGCTGAATCAGCCGGACATTATTGTGCGGCTTGTGCCTGCGAAGTAGGGTTGGTGCGGCGGTTGCTGCCTTTATCCTCAACCCTTTGGGAGGGTTGAGGAATGGAAATGGGGACCCAAATGAGTTACTGCTGTTGCTGTTGAGTTTGGGTTCGGGCCTGATCGTCGATCATCTGTGGGGCGCGAGATGGGATCTTGGCAAACACAGGAAGGTCCAAGCTGCCAAAGGAGTTTCGTAGCTCATTCACTGCCATCCTCTCCGTGATCGACGTGCGCACAGACGCCGTTAGAACTTCCGTTGCACTGCCTCGATAAACGCCCTTGTTTGGGGGCACGTCGTCGTAGTTCCGTCCGTGGGCGACCACGACGTATCGCTCGTCAGGGACGCATTGGTTCGTCGGATCGTAGGGCATCCATTCGCCGGTGGGCGTTAAAAACTCAACCCAGGCGTGGCTTTCGGAGGCGACCTCTCCCTCACGGAAGACGTGCAGATAGCCGTTTACATACCGCGCCGGAACGCCCTTCAGGCGGAGTAAGCCGATCATGATTTGGGCGATGTCTTGGCAGACACCCGCCTTATGCTTTAGGGCATCTTCAACGGTAGAGTTGTACTGGGTGACCACGGGGTTGTAGGTGATCTCATTTTCGATCAGGTGGGCAATCTCCTCGGCGATCTTGCCCACAGGCTCGCCACTCTTGCTTTTGAGCTTCGATGAGAATTTGAGCAAGCTCGGCGAATCTTTGATGGGCCCGCCAAACAGCAAGAAGTCTTTTTCGGTTGTAAAGCCTTCGGTATGGAGCGGCTCGGTCGGCAGATCTTCGAGGTTGCAAGCAGCGGGCTGGGTTTCTACAATAGAGCGGGCAAGAACCTCAATCTCCTTGTGGTACTTGGGGATGCCGAAATGGTGGACGGTGTTGCCCAGCCAGTCGGTGAAGGTATGGACCTTCGTGGGCGGTCCAACAGCCAGAAAAAAGCTACGCACGATCTGCTGACGTGTGCTTTTGGGTTCAATCCAAAACTCCATCCACGATTCGCTGATGAAATCGGAATACTTAAACTGGATACGGTGTTCTATTTCGAGGGTCATCTCGGCTTATAACTCCTGGTCGGGGCTTGTCATGGCCTCGTGCACTCGTGTAAGCGTATCGAGGGAATCGTTAATAAATTGAGTGATGTCCTTACGGTCGAGAATCTCTTCTTGATCGTATTCGAGCGTCGCCGCGAGCTTTCCGATTTCGCGCGTTGCGGACTTTACTCCTGGTCCGTGTGGCGGCAATTGTTTGAGGTAGCCAAGCATTCGCCGCACGCCGCAGTTGACGGTTCTCGGTGCGCCAGGATGAAAGACGAAGAACTCCAAGACATTGCGTCGCTCAAATCGCGGACCGTACATCTGGCGGTAGTTTTCCAGCGATGCGAGGTTCGACAGCAGACTACGCCACCCGGCAAAGTGAAGCGGTGAGGCGGTGTCTTCGGAGGGGACTTCCAAGCTTGGGAGTCTTGCGCCAAGGACGATGAGCGTTCGTTGGGTGCGCTCCATCGCTTCGCCGAATTTGTGATAACACCAGCCTTGGTCGCGGGTGAGCGTATGTTCAATCGCGCCTAGCGTTGTGAGCAAATCCCGTTGGCAAGCCGCGACCGCTTCCAGGGCGTGGCCTTCATCCCGGTACTTCCTCCCCCCAGGACGCTGCAGCCCTCGGTAAGCGTGGTTCAGGTTGTAGATCACCTCGCGCGTCATGGTTTCGGAGACGGCACGGGCGTTTTCTCGGGCCTTGGCGACGCTTGAAATCACCGACACCGGGTTCTCAGTGTCGAGCAAAAAATAGTTCAAGTAGCGCAGGCAAACGTCGGACTTCGGAGTTGTCTTGATGTTGTGCCCTTCGGGAACAGGGAAGCAGTGGGTAAGGAAATTCCACTCTTCATTCGCCCGATCATTGTCTAGTCCGGAAAGTTCAATGTAGAACTCACTGGCCACTTTGAGCTGGCGCCCGCTGTTTTCGGCCCGCTCTAGAAAGCGGCCCATCCAATAGAGATTGTGTGCAACGCGTGACAGCAGCATATTAGGCTTGTTCTCCTATCACCCAAGTGTCTTTGCTTCCCCCACCTTGACTGGAGTTGACGACGTAAGAGCCCTCGCGCAGAGCGACTCTGGTGAGTCCTCCGGGCAAGACGCGGATTCGATCCCCATAGACCACAAACGGCCTGAGGTCGACCCGTCGAGCTTTATACTCCCCATCGAGGTAGGTTGGGTGAGCGGAGAGCTGAATAAGCGGCTGGGCAATGTAGTGGTCTGGATCGTCCTTGATCTTCTTTGCGAATTCCTCGCGCTCAGCTTGGGTTGCCATCGGCCCCATGAGCATTCCGTAGCCGCCCGCTCCGTCGGTCATCTTGACGACGAGCTTGTCAAGGTTCTCAAGCATGTATTTGCAGTCCTCAGCGAGGAAGCCTTTGTACGTTGGAATCTGCTCGATGATGGGCTCTTCATCCAGGTAGTAACGGATGACGTCGGGAATGAACGGATAAACGGCCTTATCGTCGGCGACTCCGGCTCCCGGTGCATTAACAATTGCGACGTTGCCTTCGCGGTAAGCATTGATCAATCCTGCGACGCCGAGGATCGAATCGCGTCGAAACACGAGCGGGTCGAGATAAGGATCATCGAGTCGGCGATAGACGACATCAACCTGTCGGCGGCCTTCGGTCGTACGAACGTAAACGTGGTTTTCTTCGACGACGAGGTCGGAGCCTTCCACGAGCAGCGCGCCCATTTCCCTGGCGAGGAAGCTGTGTTCGTAGAATGCCGAGTTGGCGCGTCCGGGGGTGAGCACGACGACTAAGCCACGCATCGAGTTTCGCGGCGAAACGAACTGAAGGCAGTCCAACAGCATGTCCGGATAGTTTCGGACGGGCGCTACCGAGTATTTCGAGAAAAGCTCGGGAAATGTGCGTTGAAGAATATTTCGGTTCTCGACGACGTAGGAGACTCCGCTGGGACAGCGACAGTTATCCTCAAGCACAAGGAACTCACCTTGCTCGCCACGGATGAGGTCGGTTCCTACGATGTGAGTAAAGACATCGTGGGGAGGTGTAATACCCAAAAGCTCACGACGATATTCGGAACGCGAGAATATAAGATCCCACGGTACGACCTTATCGTGCAGAATCTGCTGCTTCGAGTAGATGTCCTTTAGAAAAAGGTTAAGGGCTGTGACTCGTTGGATGAGTCCAGCTTCAACCGTTTCCCATTCTTTGGACGTAATGACGCGCGGCACGAAGTCAAAGGGGAAGATTTTCTCTTCCCCGTCTTCTTCGCCGTATACGTTAAAAGTGATGCCTTGATTCCGAAGCGAAACATCTTGTAGCTGCCCCCTTTGGCGTATCTGCTTAGTTGTTAATTTCCCGAGAGCGCTGGTGATCGGAGCGTAATGCGGTCTGGGGACGCCGTTGGAATCGAAGGACTCGTCAAATCCAGTGAGCTTAGTAGTCCATTCCATAAATGTTTTGTGGTGTCCTTAATTATAGCAGATTTAAGCAACTCTTTGCCAGGAGTGAACTTGCGTTAGGTTCGCGGATGCGGTCCTTTGTGCTCATGTTTTTCGCCGACTGTTGGCTCTCGTGACAGGGAGTTGGCGGGGTGTTCGTCTCATCTTTGAGGGGGTGAGTTTTGTAGGGTTGATTGGAAGATTTGGAGTGGCGAACATCCGCCGCGTTTGAAAGCGCGAATATATTCTCGCACTCCCATAGATTTCAGCGTTACAATACGTTCAACAATGAAAACAGTTCGCGAGAAGGTGGCACACCTCTGTCGTCGATTTGGACTTGGTGCGACAATCGCTGATCTTGACCGCTACGAGAAAATGGGTCTTGACGCGACGATCCGCGATCTCCTCGACTTTAGCAAGCCTGATCCTGCCTATCCGGTTCATGCCTCTGAGTTCTTTTATCAGAAGGACGGCCAAGTCCAAACCCAGCCAAATCGGGTGACCGCTTGGTGGTTGACGAGGATGGCGCTGACGGACCGACCATCGCGCGATAAGCTGCTCATCTTTTTGCACGATCATTTCGCGATCAGCGCGTCGAAAATCGAGAGCGGTCCCGTGATGCTCGATCACGTAAGGATGCTTGAGAAAAACATGACGCAGCCGTTTGCGACGCTGCTCGAAGAGGTCTCGACCGATCCAGGAATGTTGATTTGGCTGGACCTGCGGCTAAGTATAAAAGGTGCGCCAAATGAGAACTTCGCGCGCGAACTGCTAGAGCTGTTTACGCTTGGAATTGGAAATTACACCGAGAAAGATATTCAGGAAGCAGCAAAGGCTTTGACCGGTTGGGGGTTGAGAAACATTACGGCAGAGCGCGGGCGCGACGCTCAGCGTGAGGCGTTTAACGATTGGGTCATGAAGGGAACCCCCTTGGTTGCCGCATGTTTTAGCCCCGCACTTTCTGACGAGGGGCCTCACGAATTGCTGGGCCAGAGAAAGCGATTCGATCTGTCTTCGACTTGCGATTTCCTCGCGAAGCACCCGACAACTGCCACTTATCTCTGCACAAAGCTCTGGGAGTATTACGCTTATCCGCAGCCTGAGAAGAAGGTCGTTGAGCGTCTTGCGAAGGCATGGGTGAAGAGCGAGGGTCGCATCCCCGCAGTGATGCTCGAAATGACCAAGATGGATGAGTTTTGGAGCGAGAAGGCCGAGCGAACGATTATCAAGAGTCCGATCGACTATGTCATTCCTGTGGTTCGGCAGGTCATCGATCCTAAGGCAGTGCTGGCAGATCGCCCTACCGATGCAACGGCTACGACACCCGCGTCTCCCACTATGCTCAACCTTGCGAACACATTGGTTTATCTTTGCAATAAGCTGGGCATGGCTCCGCTGTATCCGCCAGATGTCGCCGGTTGGAACTGGGGCACGGCTTGGCTCAGCACCTCTACCGTTCTTGACCGGATTAACATGGCCAACATTTTTGGTGGCCGGGCAAAGTCTGTGGCCCAGCGTCTTCAGCTAACGGCTCAAGCGAGGGGTGTCTCGGGGGATGAAGGCCTGATACGGCTGCTGGCAGAAACTTTGGATGTGCCGCTGAGCCCTGAGGATGCGGCTGTCTTGATCGAGATTGCGCAGAAGAACGGGTTAGCTAGGGGTATCGCCAACACCGATGCGACTGCCCGGGCGATGCTTCCCATCTTGCGCACCGTCTTTGCGATGCCAGCCTTCCAGATGTGCTAAACCTGCGCCTTGTTGGAGTAGCGCTGCGGGCTCTACGGTCCTGTTGGTCTTCTTGGCGTTGAGCAGGGGCCTTAGCGTTGCAGTTTCTCTTGCTTCCTCAGGAATGTTGACGAGTCGCTTAACTCGGACTGAGGAACCTGGAGTATCCAACCGAGGTCGAATGGAGCGCGTGTTATTGAGGCACGATTATCCCTCAGCAAAGCCGGTAATTATGCGGGCTCAATAACTCTGCCTTCCTGTTAGACTGGTTTTGCACGGCAATCTTACCGAGCGCCGTTGTACTTGTTTTGACTGGTTTGAGGGAGTATATGTTGTTTAAGGTACGCGTACGTGCATTTGCTTTGGCGCTTGTGGGCATCGCCTCTCTTGCAACCCCGAGGCTAGCCGCTTCCCAGGTCTCTAACGGAAGCTTTGAGGTTGGGGGCGGGAGTTTTTCGAGTTGGGGCACGATAGGGAATGCACAGATTCAAGGAAACTCGCTTGGCTCTGGTCCGACGGATGGCCTGTGGCAAGCTCTGCTTGCAACGGCAACCGACGGCACGGTCAACTCCAATGTAGTCCCTGGAATTGGCGTAGGGCCAGGGGCGCTTGAACCGTTTCTGGGAGTCAATGCGGGAACGCTTTTGGGGGTCGGGAACGGGACACCCCTGCTTGGGTCAGGAATGACGCAGACCATCGGAATGATCGGCGGGCAGAGCCTTTTCTTCGATTGGAATTTCCTGACGAACCAGACCTTCAACGATGGAACCAACAACTCCATCGCGCCGAGCACTGTCAACAACGACTTCGCATTTATGACGATTCTTCCCGTCGGGGATCCTGGATCGGCGCAAATCTTCGTTCTTGCTGACACCTTCTTCGGCTATGTGAACAATCCGGGCGCGCCCGGCGGGTTTGAGACTGGATTCACGATCACGGCGGCGACCAACCCGTTCATCTCCGAAACCGGCTTCCAGAACTTTATGTGGACGGCACAGACGAGTGGGCAGTATCTACTCGGGATCGGAGTTGTTCATGTCACAACCGGGCCGGACAACGGGGTGAACTCTGGCCTGCTCATAGACAATGTTCAGCTTGATGCCGTGCCTGAGCCATCGAGTATTGCGGCTCTGAGCTTGTTGGGTCTCGGCCTCCTGCGCAGGCGTGTGCGCAAGGTGAAGGACAAGGCATGAACGCTGACCGCCTCAGGCTGGAGACAGCCACGGCAGAGGACTTCTCATCTCTGATTGGGCAGGAGTTTGCTCTGGCGCTTGAGGAGGGTGAACAGCCAGTCGCGTCTTTGAAGCTTACGGAATCGACGGCAACCCAGTACACCTCCCCGAACGGACGGACTGGGTTTGTCCTTTGCTTCGAGGGGCCGCCTGACGTCTATTTGGAGCAGCACATCTATTGGCTCAGCAACTCTGTGACCGGTGATCTGGGCATCTTTTTGGTGCCGATCAGTGAGGATGAGAGTTGTCGGCGGTATCAGGCGGTCTTCAACTGAAGAATGACGATTTAGGATGATTGAGGGAAACTTATGGCAGAACCGTTCATTGGTGAAATCAAGCTTGTGCCCTATAACTTCGCCCCGCGAGGGTGGGCCTTCTGCAATGGGACACTGATCTCTATTGCTCAGAACACCGCGCTTTTTGCGTTGCTTGGGACGATGTATGGTGGCAACGGGCAGACGAATTTTGCCCTTCCCGACCTGCGTGGCAGGGGGGCGATCTCATCGGGGCAAGGGCCAGGCCTGAGCAACTATAGCCAAGGAGAGACCGGAGGCGCCGAGAACGTCACCTTGACGACAGCAGCAATGCCAGCTCACGGACACTCAGCACAAGCTTCGTCGGCATTTGGCACACAGGGCGACCCGGCAGGAGCCCTTCCGGCTAAGTCACCACTTGCGCTTGGCTATGCCTATCGCTCGGGCGCAGGGGGCACGATGCCGAGTGATGCCGTTAGCAGCGTAGGCGGAGGACAACCGCATACGAATCATCAACCCTATCTGGTTCTTAACTACGTCATTGCGATGGTGGGGATATTTCCGCCGCGTAACTGATGCAAATCGAAGGAGAATTTTATGGCAGATCCTTTTATTGGTGAAATCCGACCGGTACCGTACACCTTTGCTCCTCGGAACTGGGCGTTTTGCAGCGGGCAACTCCTCCCAATCAATCAGAACCAGGCGCTCTTCTCGCTGATTGGCACGACTTACGGCGGCAACGGTCAGACCAACTTCGCCCTTCCTGACCTTCGTGGACGTGTTCCGATGAGTTCGGGAACGGGTCCTGGTCTATCCTCGAAGACTTTGGGGGAGAAGGCCGGAGTGGAGACGGTGACGCTTACGGCAAACGAGATTCCGGCGCACAACCACCCGGCGAACGTATCCGTACAGCCTGCTGATCAGTACTCGCCAGGATTGCTTTTGCCTGCGGTTTCACCTCGGCAACTTTTTGCACCAGGGCCGACGGGCGCATTTGCCCCTGGGATGATTACGAACACTGGCGGCAACCAGGCGCACAATAATCTGCAGCCCTATCTCACGATCAGCTTTGTCATCGCTTTGACAGGGATTTTCCCGCCGTTGAACTAACGATTACTTTGGAGACAGCAACTCATGGCAGAACCATTTCTTGGAGAGATTCGACTGGTGGCATTCAACTTTGCGCCACAAGGCTGGGCTACGTGTTCAGGGCAACTCTTGCCGATAGCACAGAACGACGCTTTATTCGCGCTGATCGGAACGATCTATGGCGGCAACGGGCAGACCACCTTCGCCCTTCCTGATTTTCGGGGCAGGGTCGCAGTCTCTCACGGGCAAGGTCCTGGCCTGAGTAATTATCTGCTTGGGCAAGCGTCGGGTAGCGAGGGCATCACCCTCTCTACCAACCAGATACCTACGCATAACCACACGATGGCGGTGTCGAGCAATACGGCGACGACGAGCGACCCACGAAACGGTGTCTTTGCAAAGCCGAACGTCAACCCAAGAATGCAAAATCTGTATGGCAGCCCGGCAAATGTTGCGATGGAAGGGGACACGATTGGCGCCGCGGGTGGCAGCCAGCCTCACGAGAATCGTCAGCCCTTTTTGTCCCTGCTTTACGTGATCGCCCTCCAAGGAATCTTCCCCAGCCAGAACTAACGACAGTCGGAGAGACCAATGCAAGACGCTAAGAAAACACAGATACCGAGAAGGGCCTTCCTGCAAGGCGCTACTGCCGCTGTTGGAACCACTTTGTTGGGGCTTGCCCCGGCCTCCTCTCTCGCTTCAGGCCTTCAAAAAGGGGGCGGACCGCTGAGTGCGCAAAGCTCTTTTTCCATCGGCTATTGGGATGGGCAGATGTTCACCCCTGCTGGTGAATTGGCCACTGGCGATGCGACGCTTGATGTCGTGAACCTTCACCTCCGTGGCTATGGACCGAACGGGACGCTTAAAGGGATTGACGCGAATGCGCTGGTACCGATGGGCAAGAGCGTTCAGAAAGTTCCCTTTACAGCTTGGGTTGCTGGGCCGTCGGGCTGCGAGCAGGTGAGATTCAACATGACAGTTGATGGTAATCACGGGCTCGTGTTGACTGCGCGATTTTTGGCAGGCAAGCTGGAGTCTGTAACCGACTTTTCATTCATCGCTGGAAGCGGGAGTGGGCTGAAGCTTCGAGAAGGAGTCTATGTGATCGCGAACGGGTCGATGAACTGGGGTTCGTATGCTTACGACGCCAGTAACATGGAAGCGCCGCTTACCGGGCCAGCGGGTCCTGTAGCCTCCCTTCAGTACGTCGTTCTGACTGTCTCTCGAACGTGAGCGAAACCCCCCAGATCGGTTATCGGCTTGCAACGCCGGAAGAAGATTCCTTCTTCCGGCGTCTTTTCGACATCACCCGCGCCCCCGAGTTTCAGATGTCGGGAATCGTTGGTGATCCCCTGGCGCAGCTTTTAGAATCGCAGTATCACGCACGTCAAACGCACTACGCGGCGATGTACCCTACTGCCGAATATCGGTTGATCCTTGCCGATGGGGAACTTACGGGCGGCATGATCGTGCGGGAGATGGATGAGCATCTGCATCTCATCGATATCACGTTACTTGATGAGTGTCGTGGCCGTGGAATCGGTACCCTCGTGATGCGGGAGCTTCAAGCCACCGCTGAGAGCGCGGGCAAGGGAGTGTTGCTCCATGTGGAGCATTTCAACCCAGCGCGACGCCTCTATGACAGGCTTGGCTTTGTCGAAGTCGAGGAGATTGGGCTTTATAAACGGATGGTTTGGAAACCCTGATCGCCCGACATCTTAGGAATGCTGCGGGGCTATCTTGCATACTCGCAGCCCTTAAGCAGACTATCCAGGGCCGCGCGATCAAAGAGCTTTCCTCGCTGGATTACAGCGGCGATCTTTGTCGTGTTGCGGATATCTGATAGCGGGTTGGCGTCGAGGAGGACGAGGTCGCCACGCTTTCCGGAAGCAACTGTTCCAGCCTCATTTTCAAGACCGAAGTACTTTGCGGCATTAAGGGTTGCGGTGGCAATGGCGTCCGCTGGCTTCATGCCTGCTTGGACCAGCAATTCGAGCTCGTCATGCAGGCTGAATCCGGCAAAGACATAAGGGTTGAGGCAGTCGGTTCCTGCGATGATCGGTACCTTGGACTTGATCATTTCCGAGACGAACGCCAGGGTGGCTTGATACGATTTCCTCGATCTTTCCCAGTCTTCGGCGGTTCTGGATTTGAAGCGGAAATCCTTCGTCGGGTCCCACGACGCGGCTATGAACGGGGAGACATATTTCAGACGGGGGTCCTTGCCAAAATTCGGATCGTCAAGATAGGCAACGTTGCGGAGCACGATGAGTGTGGGGCAGTGCCACATGGGGCCGGAGGCCAAGTCTTTCAGAAGCTGTTCTTGCTTTTTGGGATCGAATGAGGAAACGACTTCTGGAGAGAGCTTGACGGCAACTTTAGATGCCTCTGACAACCCTTCTGGGCAAGCATTGGCGATCTGCTTGCGCAGGTCCTCGGCCTTCGATGAGCACTCTAAAGCAACACCCATTTCGTGCTCGCTGCTCTTTTGGCCAGCGTTCATCGCCTCAATAATCCCGACGGAGTGCGGCACGTGCCCCGCGAAGGGAATCTTCTGTTCTTTGCATTCGTCGGCGATGGCAAAGAACGATTCTCGGGAGAGCAGGCTGTAAACCTTCACGAAGTCGTAGCCAGCTTTCTTGATGTTTTGTACGGCTGTGCGAGCCTGCTCAGCAATGCCCACAGCGATCGAGCCCGGCCAGACCGGCTTGGGTCCGTCAACGATGGGGCCGCCTAAGACCATTCGGGGTGCAGTTGTTTCGCCCTTCTCAGAGCGTTGCCTCCAGGCAAGCTGGGCCGTGTTTCCGAACATCACGCGAATGCCGGTGACACCGTTTGCGGTGAAGAGGGGCAGGGTTTTCTCGTCGGCGAGGTGGACGTGCATGTCCCACAGTCCGGGCATCAGATACTTGCCTTTGCCTTCTACGACCTCGGCATTCGCCGGGACCTTCGCGCTCTCTGACGGGCCGATGCTGATGATCTTGTCGCCCTCAACAATGACCGTTTGATCGAGGATCGCCTCCGGCTTTCCCGGCTGGATAACCGCGACGTGGCGAATAGCGATCGCTTGAGGAGGCGCGAGGAATGCGCAAGCAAGCAAGGCTGCAATCATAAACGTATTATGCGGGCGGAAGCGTGTGTGGGTTTCGGCATTCGCTCGATTTAGGTCCTGATCAGCGGGATGCTGCGGTCTGCGATAGAACCCGACCTTCCGATGATCGCATCCGATTCGTCGGGCGGCTCCTTTGCAAACGTGCCGCTTGTCCCTTCTATCTTGAGCATTCCTTCTGGGGTGACCTCCATAAAGCTGTAGAGGGGTTTGGTGTAGGCGTTCATGCCGCCATACCAGAAGTAGCTCGCCGAGTTTTGGCAATAGCAGGGAATGCCTTCGTGATGTTCTAACCGGTCAACATGCAGGTGTCCGAAGATGCAGGCCGCAACTGCGCCTTTGGGGTTGTCTTTGGCGGTTTTGGTGACGATGTCGAGAACTTCGACCTGTTCGGGAGGGAGCTTGCCGTCGGCGTTAGGGAATCCGAGCGGCTGATGGGAGAGCAGGATGACGGGCTCTTTGCTGGAGCGGAGTTCTTTGGCGAGCCAGTCGAGCTGTTCGGGGTCGGCCCAGTTATGGGTGGCGTTGTCGGTGAAGTAGTTGCCGTTGGCGTAGGCGTTCAGCTTGCTGTCCTTCTTGAAGTGGTTAAGGTCCAGCACCACAAACCGGTAGCCGCCGATGAGGTGCGACCCGTAGCGGCTCTTCATCCCCCAATACTTCATAGCGGCGTCCTTGTCGCACTTGTCCATGTCGTGGTTGCCAAGAACGTGAACCTTGGGGAGATCGAGGGTGTTGAAGAGGTCGACACATTCTTTGGAATTGGGCTCGGAGTAGCAAAAGTCGCCAAGTTGGAACACGGCATCCAGCCCCTTCTGCTCTTGTCTTTGCTTCGTTGCTTGAACGAAGGTACTGAGCCGTTCCATCGCATCGGGGGCGAGGCCGTGGTGAAGGTCGGTGATGACGGCGAGTTTGACGGGCTTGATCGGGCGGGAGGCTTCCATGCGCAGTGGTATCCACCGCGTCGCGGCGACGGCGGTTGTGGCGATGAGGAAGTCGCGGCGGGTCATCAATCTAAGTATGCACCCATCAATCGTATTCCCCGACCTTGACTTGATCGGGGTAGATGCGACCGCTTAGAGCCCGTTGCCGAGGGTGGGTGATTGAACCTGCTTGCGCGGGTCGATGAGTTTGATCCCATCTTGATCGTATACCCACGGTGTGTTCCAGAGCAGCTTGAGCGCGCGGCGCAGCGGCATCTCGTGGAACCTATCCGGCCAGAGCTTTGCGATCTGTCTTTCCAGCTTGCGTGCGTGGCGCGAGGGCGCTTGCGGAAAGAGATGGTGAGCCACATGCGCGCCGAAGCGGCCGTGCATTGCGTCCAGCCAGTTCAGCCATTTGGGGAGCGTTACCGAAAGGGAGCTTGCCAGGACATCGCTTTCATCGGCGAGTGGGTTCAGGAAGTGGTTAGTGGAGATGTACGAGATCACAATGGCGTTGCCGACGAGCAGGGGCAGCACATATCCCATGAGAAGGACGGGCCAGCCGAGGAGCAGCGTTAAGCCGATCCAGAACGCCTTCGGGGCGAGAAACTGAAAAACGATGACGGCCTTTTCTTTTCGGCTGCAGGCAGAATCTCGCAGGAAACGGATCATGACGGTGACGTTGTGCTGGGTCATCATCATGCTAAAGAATCCGAAGATCACCAGGTTGCGCGCGAGCGGCGACCGCTTATACAGCCATTTCAACACTGGGTTATCTCGATACTCGTCGATCATGAAAAGGCGGTCGGGGTCGAGGTGGGGATGCTGGGTGTTGCCGTGATGCTCGGCGTTGTGCCAGCGACTCCAAAGGTGCGGCCCGATGCCAAATGGCGAGAAAGCGATGGCGGTGAGAAAGTGTCGCAGTTTGCGGTTTTTGATGGCGCCGCCGTGGCAAATCTCATGCGCGATAAAGGCCAAGCACCCAAAACTGTGTCCGACGACCAGACCGAGGATTGGGGCCAGCCACCAACTGAAAAATGCCGTCATCAGCCAGAACGATACGGCGATGATGCCGATGTGGGGGATGAGCCAAAGCAGGTGCAGATTGTCAGGCTTGAGGTAGTGGGCGGGGACCTCGCCCTTCAATATTTGACGGTAGCGAGGCATTGGCGATATCGGTTGAGTTTCTGACATGTCGGTAGGTAGGGAAAGCGTGTGCGAAGGAAGAGTATGGAAGGTTGAGCATGGAGCGCGCTTGCAGGATGCCAAGGCATGTTTGCGAGCGGCGAGTGAGGTTGCGGAAAAAAAGCGGTCTTGAAGCTTGCAGGTGGCGGCTTGAGGAAGGCGGTGGGGGAATGGTAGGGTAGCTCTTTCTACGCTTGGAGAGGGCGTGGTGTAACGGAGGCTGGGACTGCCGGAATGTCTCTTAGCGTCGTCGCAGTCATAGGTCCAGCAGAGCCCACGGCTAACCAATAATAGTTCTTCTCGATCTGGAGGATGCGGCGGGTGCGGTGCGGCGTGGGGTCCGTTCGTAGGATGGAGAAGGCACTGTCGGTGAAGTCCTCGACACTTCGTGCGACGGTCGACTGCTTATTATCGTGCAGCTTGCTGCTCGCTTGTGACTCTTTGAAACTCAGCACGACGTCTATCGGCTAACTCGTTGAGTAGGCGTCGGAAATCTCGCGTCATCATTCCTATGACTTCGGGCAAATCTGCCCAGTGCGCGTTGACCACACTATGAGCTGTGTCACCGTAGGTGCCGTCCTCTTGTGGACGGTTCTGAAGTTCGTGAGTCATCCATGCTAAAGTGAAATATGCAACAAAGGCATCTTCATCATTCCCCTCGATTTTGAGGTGCTCCATCACGTAAGTTTTCTCTTCTGGCGTTAGCTGTTGCATATCGTAAATCGCAAAGCTGAGTAGATTTTGCTGACCTTGCCTTAATTGAAGTACCGAGGCCACGATGAGTGTCTGCATATCCCATTCGGCGTCTATTTTCACTGAGTCGATCACTTGCTCTTCGCCATCTATCATCACGAGGTGCTTCTTGTTCTCATTATTCGTTATTGCGATGTTTAGTGGTCCGGGCGCCTTTCTGCGTATTCCTTTCAAATCGATCCGAGAGAGAAATTTTTCGACTTGACCACGGACAGACGTACCCATTCCAGGCACTTGCTCGTTTAGAGCAGCTTCAACGACAGGAGGCAGCCCGTAGGGAAAATCGTGAACCCTGTGGTTTGTCCCGAACCCTGGAAGACGGGTCAGCAGCTGCTCTACCTCTTTCTTAGGAAAAGGCTTCCATCGCAAATCCTCAGGAACCAGGGTAGATCGTCGTGGATGATACGGAGAGAACCAGAGAGTGCGGCCTATTTTGCCATCGATGGAGCAAAGTTCAAAGCCATCAACGGGATAAGTACTGACATCGGATGAGCAGCTGCCCGGTCGGTGATAAAAGAAAAGCTGCCCCGTATCTGTGCGCAACCGATTCAGATAAATGATCTCTCCGACAACACCATTAGTCGGTATCGGGTTGGTAATCGAGCCAAACGGACCGTAAGCATCCGGAAGCATGTCACAGCTTGGCAAGAGTTCGGCAGTCGCGAAGTGGGGATTTCGGTGTAAGTCTGCTTCCTGTTCTTCCCAGGGCTGATCCTTGTCCCCAACGCGCTCCTCTTGTTTCTTAAACCACTTCAGCATTGTCTTGGCCTTTGCTGAATTTTACACAACTAGTTTGGGAAGTAGCCTTGAAAATGTTTTAGGTGCAGTTTTTTGGATTGAGATAGGAAACTCAGAATCGAGTTACGCGAGCCGACTGATCTGAAGCAAAGAGGTGTGTTGTATCTACGACTCATTCAAGAGCGTCGCATCGCTTCTAAACGCTAACTGCGCATCCCGATCCGGAATCTTTTCCCAACCCTCGCCGTGGAGGGATTCGTCGGGGAAGCCTTTGTCGATGGATTCGACGGTGACGGTTTGGGCGTCGATGCGGTAGTAGAGCCGCCAGGGACCGCAGGCGAGGCGGTAACAGTTCTTCTCGATTTGGAGGATGCGGCGGGTGCGGTGCGGCGTGGGGTCCGTTCGCAGGATGGAGAAGGCGCGGTCGGTGAAGTCGATCCCCCATTCTTCGCGCAGCCAGTTCAGCTGTTTGCGGGCGAGTTCCGTCACCACGATCTCAAACTTTGGAGCGGCGGCAATCGCCGAATCGACCTCGCCCACCCACCCCAGACTGCTTTCGGGATAGGCGTCGATGGTGGCGATGTAGGGCTTGATGTCGAGGATCGGGGTGCCGTCGATGAGGTCAAGCGGGCCGACGCGCAGGGTCAGCCCTTCGATGCCCAACAGCCGCACACTGGTGAGACCGATGGGGTTGGGGCGGTGCGGGGCGCGGGTTGCGAAGACGCCGCGACGCTTGGCGGGGCCGCGCGGGGGGAGCACTCGGGGCCGCCAGTCTTTGTTGCGGTCGAACCAGAAGATCAGCCAGATGCGCTCGAACCCCTCCAAATCTTCCAGGGCCAGATCGAACTGCCGCCCGGGCTGCAGGACGATGAGGTTGGTTTCGTCGGACTCGGTCTGCGGCTGGTGGGGAGTCTCAAACTTGAGCTGTTTCTCGTTGCGGACGTATCCGATGGGCTCAAACGTGACGCTCGGCGCCGGTTCCTGACTCATGCCTCATTGTGGCTGGATTCCTCGCCGCATCTTGCACGAACCTGCTCGTAACCGCGTGTGTCGCCCTTACGTCCAAACGCCGGAGGAACTTTCATGGGCACATTTACCAATCTTGCTTTGCTCGCTTTCTATGGATTGAGCACGTCTTCTACCCCTCCCCCCTTCCAGCAGGGAGGAGAGCAGGGGATTTACACTTCGGCCTCGCTTCAGACTATCGAGCGCGGGCTTTCGTCTTACTTGAACGCCGAGATGCAGAAGAGCATCCTCACTCCTGGCGACAACGTAGAGTGGAAGGTCTCGCTTAAGGCGGGTCAGGTGATCGTGGGAGATGCCAGCAGCGATAGCTGCGACACCGCCGCGCAGATCGTCGACAGTCTGGGCAAAACCCACTTTGTCAACGACGACCGCTATCCTGGCGATCAGAGGCCACTCGTTTTTTGGCGGTGCGATGCTGACGGCGAATATCGCTTCCAGGTGTTCAGTCCGCAGAACAAATCGGGCGGGCAGGTCTTTGCCCGGTATCAGGTTTACGATACGATCGATCTGAGCTCGGACAAGATGTCGGAAGGGGTCTTTGCGTCGACGCGACCCTTTTTGATGCGGATGCAGATGAAGGCGGGAGAGATGCGCGAGATCATCGCGGAGAAGCGTGGAGAGGGCAACTACATCAACTTCAGCTTTGGTGCGGTGATTTCGCCCAACGGTCTGCCGGAGCGCCTCCCGAGCTTTTCGACGCCGATCTACCCGGCGGTCCTTGCCGCGATGGCTCCGCTGCCGGGTGACTACTATATGGTGGCGATCCCCTATGGCTATCGGGGAGGCGACGGGCGTGTGCGCATCGGCACGCGCGACATCATTCCCGAAAAACTGGTTCGACAGGGTGGCAAGGCAACGGGGAAGGCTCCGACCAACCGACCGGCGGTTTGGGAGCTTGATGTGAAGGCGGGAGAGCTATTGGAGGTGACGCTGCCCGAGCTGAATCTGGACACCAAACTGAGCATCGGCGAAGCCTCCGATATCTCGCAATGCAGCACGGCAAAGGCGGAAACGAACCCCTTCTACCCGGTGCTGAGAAGCCAGCCTCCCGGCCCGGGTCCGGCCTTTGATGTATTGCCGGGACGGGCGCGCGACAATCGGGTGTTTGTGCTTCGGGCGAGTCGGGACGCCAAACTTTGGATCGGCTCTGACGGTCGTGGACCGTCGGACAAGCAGTTCTCGGTCAACATTCAGCCTGCGGCGATTGACTTTGCCGAGCAGAAAACCAACGCTGGGAAGCTCCGCGTTGGAAAGACGGATTACTGGGCGTTTGATGCGGCGGCTGGCGATGTGATGGCGCTGAAGTCGATGGCTACCGGATTTGCTCAACAGATCGTTGTTCGCGATCCAGATCTTGCAGAGGTTCGGAGGACGGTGGCGGGTCCGGATCAAACCTCCGACGAATGGAAGATGGTCATTCAAAAGCCTGGGCGATATCTCGTGGCAGTGTCTTGCATGGGTGACGGTGGGGGCGGCGAATACGCGCTTTCGCGACAGGTCTATCACGCGAAGGAGTTCAGCCGGAGCACACCGGCAAAGTCGGAAATCTCCGACGGCCAGGTTCAGATTTGGAAGTTTACAGCAACCCCGAACGATCCGCTTCTGATCCGCTGGTCCTCGTCGGCTTGGTCTTATGGGATCAGCATTTACGACGATCATGGGAACCCCGCTGGGTTCCAGCGGCAGGCGATTGATGCCAACAACACGTTCGGGCTGCTGAAGGTGGACAAGCCGCAGACGTTTGTGATCGTGCTGACGGGTGGCAAGGAGAAGGCGAATTACTCGATTGAGCTTGGAAGCATTCCGGGCTATAAGCCAGCTTCCGGCGCACCCTAGCTCATCGAGAAATGCTGCCCAAAAACGAATGGGTCGTCATTGACGACCCCATTCTTGATTTATCGGACTGGGACAACTATCCGCCGCCAGACCCGAAGATTGAATCTTCGATCTTGCTGTCTGTCTTTGCCGACTTGAAGTCCATTGTCCAGCTCTCGTTGCCGGCGAAAGTGACGACGATTTTCATCGGCAGTTTCGCGCTTCCGACATTTTTATAGTTTGAATAGTCGATGACTGTGATAACCGAGCCAATGGTGCTGCGCTTGATATTCACCATTCGCACGAGCAGCCCGGATTTGCTATCGAAGTAAAGCTCCTCGGTCGAAGCAGTGGAGGGGCGCGTTGATCGGACGACGACCACCTCCGTCTTTCCAACTTTATCTTTGCCGACTACGGTTGTACGTGTAAGTTCGCTGAATAGCCCTTCGTCTTGCCAAGTTCTGCCGATGCGCCCGAAGATGGCCGCTGGCTCGTCGGTCATTGGGAAGGTGTTGTACCAAATCTGTTTGCCGTCGCTGTTGACCTTGCGCTCGCCGGAGATCAGTCTAAATTTGCCGCCCTCTGCATGGATCATCTCTAGGGGCATCGTCTCTATCTTGTGAGTAGCGTCGTTCGGTGCTGTGAGTGTTCCCGTTCTGACGATGGCCGTTGCGCTTGTGCCGACGGCGCCCATGTGTTTGGCGAAGAGGTCGGCAGGTTTGGGGGCATTCTCCATCCTCTCGTGCCGCAGGCTTATCGCGGCGGGTATGGGTGCACCGGCGGGGTGCTCTTTTCCGTTGTGGCAGCTCATGCAGGTGACTTCGAGCTTTCCATCAAAGTATCGGGTGTTGATGTCCCTTTGCATGGTGACCATCTTTCTTGCGGTCTCTTTGATGGGCGATTCGGCGGAGTAGTCCTTGGGGTCGTGGCAACTGGAGCATTGGAACCCGAGCGAAGCCGACATGAATTCCATTGCCGGGATAAGGTCGGACGCAGGGACGCCCTTGAAGACCTTGATGTTTGCGTAGACCTCTTCACACATGGGGCCTTGTGAGGATGGTGACTGTTGGGCTGATAAGAGGGTGATGGGCACAAGGCTAACGGCAAGGATTGCGATTCGAGCGTAACGACGCATGATGTGCTGATTATGGCAAGCCATGCTGCAGTATTAACGCCAATTTTGGTAACTCAAGCTTTATGTTGATCTGAAGCGACTGTCAGCATATATACCAGCGTGAAATGTACGTCATCCTGCGGACTTGAAATTGGTCTTGAGGTTGCCGTTATAAAGATAAAACAATAATCGGACCGCAGCCCAAATGGGTGCGGCCCGAGTCAGGGCGTAATCTGGGCAGTTGCGCCACCCGATTAGCAAGGTAAAGTCGTAGTCGTATCAGCGTCCGCCTACACGAACTCCAACAACCGCATATTGATAGGATGTGACCGGAATGTGCTCAGATTTAGTACAACCTAACTCCTGTTCCATGCCAGCAGCGAGATTACGTACGATGTCTTCTTGCCCGCTCTTTCCACCTTCACGCCAACTTTTCCGGATCGTCACCTGAACTTTTTCGTCCGTTCGATCGTTGACGACATATACATAGGAGCCAGACTTGGCGAAACCACAGCTACCTTTATATTTGAGGCTGGCACCCTGTGGACCGAGTATAGACTCCTGCGGTCGAATCGTCTGGCCGACGCCCACTTGGCTGGCGCTTAGGGCGAGAACTACGAGCGCTGTGCAAGCAGCTAAAATCGAACTTATTGTTTTGATCATGTCTAACCTCCATAGGTCAAACAATCCAACGGCGTCACTGCACAAAAAATAACAATTGTTGAAAATTTTATATCTTAATAGTCTTTGGCTTTGGCAGTAACTGATTCAGGTGGCATCTGCTTGAGCCCGCGGTTGTCGCCTAAAGCTCTTTGGGTTGAACTGCGAAGGCTTGTTGGTTTGGTCGGCCAAGTGTGTTTTTTGCGCCGTCAGCAGGAATAGTGAACCAGATCATGGGGTGGTGGAATGTGGCGGAAATTCCCATACCATTTGACCAGTTAAGACAGTTGGCTCAGGGTCTAGCTTGTCGATGATCGCCTTGAACGGAGGGATCTTCCGAGCTTTTTCTTTTGTCGACTGATACCACGACTCTTTTTGTTCGCGGGGAGTCATCACGCTCGCCATACTGGCAACGAGGAAGGCCGCTGAAGAGACCAGTACTAGAGCAAACTTCCGACGTCCGCGTACGATCTCGCCTTGTGGGCAATGCTTTGTCATGATCTTGCCATCGGGTCGCTGGACATATCGAATGCAGAGGCGGCCTTCGTGGGTGTTGACCAAATGCTCGGCATCTTCGCGGCTCATCCCGGAGAGGTTGTAGACGTTGAGCTTACAGAGTCCGCAATAGCGGACCTCGTCGTCGCCCTCCATCTCTTTCCAAGAGGTCGGGCAGGGGGAGCCAACTCGAACCTGATCCAACGAAATGAGTTTGTCCGTAGTTTTCATCTTATTTGTTAGTTGTTTGGCGAGGGGCAAATTGTTCATCCACTTTTTTGCACAAACCTGCTCACAACGACCATTCCATCTTCCTTGAGCGTGAGGAATCGTTGTGCCCCGCGATGGTAGCGGTCTGGGCGCATGTTCTTCTTGTGAAAGATACGGTCGCCGGTTTGGATGTCCCAGACGCCAGTGCCGCTAACGTACGAGATCGCAAACAAGTACTTGTCGAACACCAGCCAACCCCATTTTCCTGTGGAATAGGAGGCCGGTCGGCTCGGCTCAATCAACGGCTTTTGGATGAACTGCAATTCTAATCCGGTCTTGACGTCATAAATGCCGACGCCCCGTTTTGGCTCGAAACCAACTTCACCCTTGCCCCAGATTGCCAGCCTGTTTCGATCAATCCAGCATAGGCCAATGTCCCAAATATAATTCCGGAGAGCAAACTTGCGAATGCTCAATCCATCCTCTGACTCCCACACGTTTTCGTCAATCCACTTTTCCAGGCTCCATGTTCTGACCTCTCCGTGGGGATGCCAGATCCAGCCGTTGTCAGCGATCCATTTGCCGTCAGGAGAAACGGCGAGACTGCAGTGGAAATAGTCAAGGTCGTGGGGTGGACGTTCATCTTTAGAATAGTCTGGCGACTCCCGAACAGTGATCAGTTCACCAGTCGAAGGATCGGAGATATCCAGACGGTTCCAGTCGGTGCAGTGAATCAGCAGAGTCCGGCCCTTGTGCTTTATGAATGCAATAGGGAATGAAGAGATACTCGGGTAATAGTTTCCTCTTTTGAGAGGCATCGTCAGCTGACCTGTAGTGAGATCGATCACATGACCGACTTCGCCATATCGCTCCACAACCGCGCAAAACCTCTGATCTGGAGAGACGTGCAATTGAATTGTCTTGTCCTGATCAAGCCGAGAAATGTCGATTTGGAGCGCGCCACGCAAGCGCTTGAACTCAAGGTCCCCTGCTTCCTTGACTTGGGCATTGAAGAAGCTAAGAGTTCCATCTTGCTCCAGCGTGATCCAGCGGCATTGGCTCCGGCTGTGGACGGGTTGGATGTCCAGCAACTTCCCACGCAAGGGAAGCTTGGCAGGCTTACTGTGCCGAAAAGAGTAGGGTGACTCCTCTTTCAACGTGAGGTCGGAACCTCCCGAACAGGATGGATGCTCGCCTCGACTTTTGACATCTGCATCAGTGGCAGCACCTTGGTGCGCCTTGGGTCGTCCCGAAACGCCTCAAAGGCCTGCTCCGACGGGAACCAAACAAGGTGCACTTCTACCGTGTCGTCCAAGCTGCGCACGCGTCGCTGAAGTTCTCCTCCATGCTCTTGCAGAAGAGGTAGGACTGCGTCCTCGTGTTGGTCGAATAGTTGGAGCCCGTCCGGATTGAGTTGGAAGATCGCTAACAGGGTGACGCCGACATTTTGTGTCATTGCGCTCAATCGCCAAAGTGCGGTGTGTCTTCGCGATCCACCATCAGGCCGGGGATCTTAGACGTGAGCCTAACGCAAGCGTTCCATCGCAAAATTGCATTTTCATTGCCGGGTGGGCGCAATGATTCCGCAAGCGCGTACTTTTCCATTGCACGCTTGAGCCAATCTCCAACGAACGAGGCGTGGGCGCCCTCCTGCAGCTTGGCTCGTGCCCAACGCTCGCAGGCGATGCCGCCGTAGTATGCCTTTTCGTACTCGCTTCCCATTTGCTCTACAACCACGTTAGCATCTTCTACTTTCGTTCCATGCCTGAGATGGAATTGGTCGGTAATGGCTAGGAAAAGGGAATGCTGTGCCTCGACGTTGTTGGGATCGACAGCAAGGACGTCGCGGCAGATGCTGGCGGCCTGAGCGGGCTCACTGAGCAGTCGGTAGCGCTCGGCAAGGGCCAGGGCGCGAGGGATGGATTCAGTGGAAATGCGTTTAAGTTCGGGCACGGGGGGCCTCCAAACGATGAACGATGAACGATGAACGATGAGTAAGAATCTCCCATTCGTGAGCTCGTAATAATGTCATTTCTTTCGCTCCTTTGCTTTCTTCACTGAGGCTACAAAGATCCGGGTGAGCTCTCCTGCTTCTGTCAGAATAGGCTCAACTTGTTCCTTTGAGGCTACACCAGCTTCAACAAGTAGTTCGTGCCAATAGCACGTCTCTTCCAATTCTTGCAATGCGACCTCCAGTTTACTGATGAACTCAGCGGTTGATCTGGCCCGATAACCTTCGCGATAATGAGCACCTACTGATGCGCCCGATCTTACAGCCTGTTTTCCAAAAATCTGCGCAACGGTGCCGTTTGGTAACGATGAGTAAAGCCGAACTACTTCAATCGCAAAGCCCTTAGTTCTCCTATGCAAATCTTGAAGCTTGCTATTCGGCTCGATCATTGTCTCCTACGATCTCCGTCAGTGTAAGCGCTCTTTCTCATCGTTCATCGTTCCTACTTCATCGTTATCAATCATTGCTCCCCCTTCATCACTCCTCAATCCTCATTCATGATTCATTTTTTCTTGCCAAACCGGAACAGCTTCGCCAGTGGATCGTAATGCGCGTCCACAACTCTTTCTTTCAACGGGATAATCGCGTTGTCCGTGATCTTGATATGTTCCGGGCAGACCACCGTGCAGCATTTTGTGATGTTGCAATAGCCGATGCTGTCGCGTTTTTTTAGGTCGTCGATGCGGTCTTCCGTATCCAGCGGGTGCATCTCTAAAGCTGCCGAATACACAAACAGTCGCGGTCCGATGAATTCGTCGTGCTTCTTATGCTCGCGCAGGACGTGGCAGACGTTTTGGCACAGGAAGCACTCGATGCACTTTCGGAACTCCTGCACGCGCTCCACGTCTTCTTGGTCGATGCGCCAAGTGCCGTCTTCGGCATCGGGCTTGCGAGGCTTGAACGGCTTGATGGTCTTCTTGGCGCGGTAGTTCCACGAGACGTCGGTGACGAGGTCTTTGATGAGCGGAAACGCCTTCATCGGCTCGACCTTGACCGGCTCATCAAGGGGAAGATCGCTACACCGGGTCATGCACATCAGGCGCGGCATGCCGTTGATCTCGGCAGAGCAGGAGCCGCATTTGCCGGCTTTGCAGTTCCAGCGCACCGCCATGTCGGGGGCGTGCTCGGCCTGGATCTGGTGGATGACGTCGAGGACAACCATGCCTTCGGTGACTTCGGCGGGGTAATCCTCAAACTTGCCGTCTTCGGCGGTCCCCCGCCAGATTCTAAAAGTAACTCTTGCCATTACTTCATCTCCTCAATCACAGCCTTCTGCTCATCCGACTGCGAGACCACCGCCTCCTGAGCGACTTCCATCTGCCCATCCTTCAGCCGCACCACCGTATTCACCTTCCCGAACTCCGCGCTCTTCTCGGGATAGTCCTCTCGGAAGTGCGCCCCTCGACTCTCCTTTCGCATCAAGGCCGAGCGGGTGATCGCCTCCGAGATCGTCAGCAGGTTCTTCAAATCCAGGGCCGTGTGCCAGCCGGGGTTGTACTCCCGGTTGCCAGAGATCGACGCCTTTGTGGCGCGGTCGTGCAGGGCTTGCAGGCCGGGCAGAGCCTCCTGCATCTCGGCTTCGGTGCGGACGATGCCGACGAGTTTGTGCATCATCGTCTGCAAGTCTTGCTGAACCTTGAACGGGTTGTCGCCGATGTCGGCCCGCTCGAACGGCTCGACCGCCCAGACAGCGGCCTCATCGACCTGCTTCTCGTCGAATCCGACCGCGCCGTTCTGCTTGGCAAACTCGGCCGCGTGCTCGCCCGCCCGCTTGCCAAAGACGAGAAGGTCGGAGAGGGAGTTGCCGCCGAGGCGGTTGGCGCCGTGCAGGCCCGCGCCGCATTCTCCCGCCGCAAACAGCCCCGGAACGCTGGACATCTGCGTTTCGGCGTCCACCCGAACGCCGCCCATGACGTAATGGCACGTCGGGCCAACTTCCATCGCCTCGACCGTAATGTCCACGCCAGCCAACTCCTTGAACTGGTGGTACATGCTTGGGAGCTTCTTCTTGATGTGCTCGGCGGCGTTCGGAATCTTCTCCTTGATCCACGCGATATCCAGGAAAACGCCACCATGGGGCGAGCCCCTGCCCTCTTTGACCTCGCGGTTGATGCACCGAGCGACGTGGTCGCGGGTGAGGAGTTCGGGTGGGCGGTTGGCGTCCTTATCCCCACAAACGTATCGCCAGCCCTCTTCGGGGTCTTTGGCGGTCTGATTCTTGTAGAGGTCGGGGATGTCGTCGAACATAAACCGCTTGCCCTCGCTGTTGCGCAGGACGCCCCCTTCGCCGCGAACGCCTTCGGTAACGAGAATCCCTCTGACGCTGGGAGGCCAGACCATCCCAGTGGGGTGGAACTGGACGAACTCCATGTCGATGAGGTCGGCTCCGGCGTGATAAGCCAGCGAGTGACCGTCGGCGGTGTATTCCCAACTGTTGCTGGTGACGGAAAACGCCTTGCCGATACCTCCGGTGGCCAGCACTACGGCCTTGGCTTTGAAGACGACAAACTGGCCGCGCTCGCGGTAGTAGCCGAACGCGCCGGTCACCCTGCCGCTGTCCTTGAGAAGCGTCAAGATGGTGCACTCCATGTGGAAGTCGATGCCCCGGTGGATGCCGTGGTCCTGCAGGGTGCGGATCATTTCCAAGCCGGTGCGGTCGCCAACGTGGGCGAGGCGGGGATACTTGTGTCCGCCGAAGTTGCGCTGGAGGATGCGCCCGTCCTGGGTGCGGTCGAACAGCGCTCCCCAGGCCTCCAGCTCCAGCACGCGGGCGGGGGCCTCTTTGGCGTGGATTTCCGCCATGCGGGGGTTGTTCAGATACTGCCCGCCGCGCATGGTGTCAGCAAAGTGGACACGCCAGCTGTCGCGGTCGTCAACGTTGCCGATGGCGGCGGCAACGCCCCCTTCTGCCATGACGGTGTGGGCTTTGCCGAGGAGCGATTTGGAAACGACGCCTACACTGACGCCCGCCGCCGAAGCCTCGATCGCGGCGCGGAGCCCTGCACCGCCTGCACCGATCACGAGCACGTCGAATTCGAAGGTTTTGTAGTCGCTCATCACAGAATCCTCCAATCGGTCCAGATGCCCATGGCGACAAGGCGGACGTAGAGGTCGGCGAACATGACGCCGAACAGGCTGAGCCAGGCGAAATTCATGTGCTTTTGGTTCAGGCCAGAGACGCAGGAGTAGCAGGCCAGCTGCATCTTCTTCTTCGAGAGGCAGTTTTTGCGACCGCCGATGAGGTGGCGGAACGAATGGCAGGAGACTGTGTAGAAGGTGAGCAGCACGGTGTTCAGCAGGAGCACCAGCGAACCCACGCCGACGCCGAACTGCACGGGCTGGTCGGGCATGGGACCGAGTCCGGCGGGGGCGTAGCGGCCCATCTCGCCGACCGGGAACCAGAAACCCTTCCACACGTCGTGCCAAAGCGCCAGCAGAAAGAGCAGCGCGAAATAGAGGAAATAGCGGTGGACGTTCTGCAGGATCAGCGGCAGGCCGTTCTCTCCGGTGTAGCCCTTGCGAGGCTCGCTGACGGCGCATGCGGGCGGGTCGGCCCAGAACGCCTTGTAGTACGCACCGCGATAGTAGTAGCAGGTGAACCGGAACAGAGCCGGGAACGGCAGGATGATGAGGGCGGGCGAGAAGGGCAGAAACGCAGGCCACCAGCTTGGCTGAGGGCCAAACCACGAGTGCGGCGAATTGCCGAAAATCTCTGGCGAATAGAACGGCGACAGGTAGTTTCCGTGGGTGTAGTTGGCGCCTTGGAAGGCGGCCCAGGTCGCGTAGACGATGAACAGCGAGAGAACGGCGAAGGTGAGGGCTCCCTGCACCCACCATGCGTCGCGGCGCGACGTTTTGCCGAATCCCCTTCGATACAGCGGGTCCGTGCTTGCCATGCGTGATCCCTGCCCTTGATGCCTGCGGCGGGCGGATTCACTAAGCATACACGGTTGAAGGGACGATTGCGAAGCGTGGGGAAGTGCAAAATGCTGAAGCGACACCCAATAACCATCTTTCGTAAAATAGATCACCAATGGCGGATTGCTCAGTTACCAACACGTATGACGTCCCAATCAAGAATGCGTCCGAGGATCGCTTGGAACGCGGTCCATTTGCTACATTGATTGCGAACGCACTGCTGGCTGACAACCCTTATGGGGCGTCAGTTATTGGCCTAACCGGAAAGTGGGGCACAGGAAAGTCGTCCGTTGCCACTATGGTGGTCGAGAGAATCAACGATGAGGCCACTGTCGTGAACTTCGAGCCTTGGATGGTTGGGTCACGAGAAGCACTTGTAATGGAGTTCTTTACAACATTAGGCAAGGCAGTCCTCCCCAGTGGTGACAGTCAAGAGGAAAAGCAGGCGCGCTCTAGGTTCTATCAGTACGGCTCGAAAATTGTAGGGGTTCTGGCGACAGGGGCCAAGGCTGTTGGGACGATCGTGCCCGGGGCAGTAGTGGCTGGCAAAGCAGCAGAGTCCGTTGCCGATGTATTGAGTTTGGCTGCGCAAGGACTAGAAGCCCAATTCGAAAGTCCTTCTTTGAGGGAAGTACGCGACACAATTTCAAGCGACTTAGGCGAGCTTACTAAGGCTGTTATCATCGTTATTGATGATATTGACCGACTTGATCAAGAAGAAGTTAGGACGATATTCCAATTAATTAAGGCGTGCGCTGACTTTCCGAACTTGCGCTATCTGTTGCTATTTGATCGTGAGCAAGTCCTTCACGCTTTGGAAGGATCAGTTAACAATCCTGACGCTTTCCTTGAGAAAATTGTGAATCAAGTATTTGACCTTCCTGAAGCAACGACAAAACAACGTGCAAATATTCTAGATGAGGCACTAAGTGCGCTTCAGATTCATGAGGGCTTATCTAGGCAAGACATGGATCGTTTAAGAATGCTGTTCGATGAGGTTTTGCTTCCTGGATTACCCACAGTTCGGCATGTCAAAAGGTTCGTTACTATTGTTAGGTCGCTACTTCCAGGTGTGATTGTAGACGGATTTAGAAATATTGATCCCGCAGACTTCCTTGCCCTTGAATTTCTGCGACAACATGTACCAAGTATCTATTCAATCCTCAGGGACGAAGAAGCGCCTCCGCCGGGTGGACGAGTAATGAGAATGGTGCATTATAAGGAATGGCCTCAAATGATGAAGGATCGACGAGACAAGGGAGTCGAGGAGCTTGCTGAGCCGATTAAAACACTCGCGATTGAGGCTCTTGAATCACTTTACAAGACCTCAGAAACGTCTGCGGTCAGAGCCCGACGCTTTAACACAGAATTTTGGAAGCCAGTATATTTGGGTTTTCATGAAGGAAGAGCGGGAGTCTCTGAACGAGTCTGGAGTCACTTTTTGAAACAGCTAGCCCACCCAGAAGAAAATCAGCATTGGCTTGCGGATTGGTCAGATAGGGCGAAACGAGAGAAGTGGGTCGTGGCCATTACTTCCAGGGCACTGGACATTCCTTGGCCAGAGTCCCTGAATCTCCTTGTCATATTATTCGAATGGGGCGAGCAACAATACCAAGAGGCCTCGGATCCATTTAATGCCAATAGTTGGGAATTGTCAGTGCGTTTCTGCGTCGATGGAATCATGTCTGTGACGCCGGATGAGCTTGATCCGGTCTCAGAATTCTGTAAGGTTGTCAAACAGTCTAATTCTGTGGTTACTGCTGGCTACTGCATCGGCACCGAGATAGATTTAAAACGAAATAGAAGCTCCCCTCACTGGGTTGGAGAATGTGATATAGAGCCCGCAATTCAATTGCTACATTCAAGATTGACAAGTATGTTATACGATGACTCTATTTGGGATTGTAGAGATGTGAGAACAGCAAAAGCGGCAGCCTACTATACTCTGGGGAATAAAATCTATGACATCTGGTGGAATTCTATTCCCGAGAATGAAAGTCGCTTGATCAAGTACTTGGAAAGGGACCTTGGTGAAGCTGAGACGTTCAATTACGGATTTGAAGAGGGACCGTTGATTGAAGCAATACGAAATATAGATCTCAGTAAGTTAACCCCAAAGGCGCAAGCTGCACGATTGCTCGCCTTGTCTGCCGTTGGCAAGGGCTTCATATCCAGAGATTTTAGAAGAAGACCGAAGGATGATTGAGGTTGAAGTTTGGCCTCTACCGTAAGGACGGTAGAGGCATAAAATGGCCATTTCACATGGACAAGAACGAGCACCCCAATGATCTTCATATCGAACACAATGATCTCATTGAGGAGATTTATGTGGCGTTTGCAGGCGTCACACGGGAGGATGGCATCTCTTGGAGCGAGGCGGATGTTCTTGATAACTACGGGTCGATGGAGGAACGTTTAGCGGCACAGGCAAGCGACAAGGACACTACTTGGCAGTCGCTGGTGGATGATGCTACGTGGAATCCTGATCATACGTCGCATTTGTCGTTTCTCGATGCTGTCGGGTTTCGCTACTACCTGGCCCCGGCGATGGTTAGGGGCATCAGAGCCGGGACAAGTGAAATTGTGTTTCATCTCACTCTTCCCAAAAGCAGTTTGAGAAGCTACACGCTTGAAAAATGGTCTCTTCTGACACCTGAACAAATGCGTTGCGTGAAGAGGTTTATCGTGTTTATGGATGCGGCTGAAGAGGGTTGCGGAGCTGATTGGATGGATGCGTTCTACAGCTATTGGGACAAGGTGGAATAGCCTCAACCCTTGGGAGGGTTGAGGCATGCTAGCATGGAAATCACTTACCTTGCCGTTGCACTGATCTCAGGCAACGGTTTCAGTCCAGCTTCAATCTCAGCTCTTCGCGGCTCAAGAAATGGCGGCAGCGCCAGTCTTTCTCCAAGCGATTCCATCGGCTCGTCGGAGGCAAAGCCGGGGCCGTCGGTTGCCATCTCAAACAGCACTCCGCCAGGCTCGCGGAAGTAGAGGCTCTTGAAGTAGTAGCGGTCAATGAGGCCAGAGTTTCGCAAGCCTAACTTGTCCAGCCGATCACGCATTTGCAGAAGCTCTTCCTCGTCGCTCACTCGAAATGCCACATGGTGGACCCCACCTGCACCGACACGGCCCAAGCGGTCGGCCTCGGTCTGTACAATGCGTATTTGACCTTGATGCTCGCTATCGACAGCATCAAAAACCCCTTCGCTTGTTTCTTGATAGCCAAGCGCCTGAGTAAGCACAGCTCTTGTGGATTCAGGCCGTGCGCTGTTCAGGTCGACCCCGAGAATGCCGCCGATTGCGTAGCTTTCGGGAACAACGGCCGTCCACGGGATAGAGCCGTTTTGGAGCCCAAATTCTGCGGTTAGTTCGAGGGCCTGCCCTTCGGGATCACCAAAGAGGATGCTGCTATCAGACACCAGTGCAGGAGAGGCCCCGGCTTCATTCAGGCGGGACTCCCACCAATCCAAAGAGCCTTCGGGCACTCGGAAGCGGGTCAAAGCGATCGTGCCTGGACCGGGAACGTTTCGAGCTGCCATTGGCCAGTCGAAGAAGGTCATATCGGTTCCGGCTGAGCCAACAGCGTCGGCATAGAAAAGGTGGTAAGCGGACACGTCGTCCTGATTGACGCTTCGCTTGACTAGCCGCAAGCCGAGGGTCTGGGTGTAGAAAGCGAGGTTCTCAGCAATCTTGGCGGTGACCGCAGTGACGTGATGGATGGAATGTGTGCTCATTAGTCTTGAATGCTCTCTTGCGTTTTCTCTTAAATCGCTGGAAGCCACAACGGGTTCCTGATTATGGGCACGGTGGCAGAAACCAGTTCGTCATGGAGCGGCAACCGTGAATTGTTTGAAAATATGAATGTAAACAGTGAATTGCTATTTTCTCTGTGTTACAATTCACATGCATTGACGGTATGGGCAGGCAATGTCAGAGCTTAAACCCTCGCTTAAGGCAGAGTCGTCTGTACCCCGTGCAACCGGACTTCAACGTCCAAAGCATCAAGCCACACCGGGCCTTGCTCACGGGAGCAGGCCCAATCTATTATTTTGTGTATCCGATTCAGCCCAAGAGCCCTGCGTCTACTGAACGTTAATGGTCACGGAATCTCGGTAACCCTCTACGTCAACTGTAACTGTTCCTGTACCGGTTTCGGTGGCTTTGAACAGGCCGCCGGGCGTGATCTTGCCGATGCCACCGCTTGTCCAATAGGATGGGCTTAGGCCTTGGACATTCGACCCTGAAATGATTGGCTTTAGCTTCAAAACGCTTCCTACACTCATTTCAACCACAGGGCCGAGACCCAGGGTAACTCCGGTTACGTCTGCGCGGCTTCGTGCGGGCAAGAGCGTGATGTCAAAGATGTTCATCTTTTGCGACTTGGGCTGAGTGGTGAAGACGACGGGATACTCTTCTACAGTCTGGGTGACTTCAACAATCCATTCTCCTGGGGGGATCGAAGATGGCAATGAAACGTTGCCGCTTGGCTCAGGACTCACAGTGTATTTGGAGCCATCTTCAAACTTGACGGTGACCTCGATGGGCTTGCCGATGGTTCCATGAGCTCTTCCGATGGGGATACTACCGTCGCCTCGGCTGCCGGATGAGACTTCCAGGTTTTGGGGGGTGCCGCCGCAACCGACCAATATTGTGAGAACAGCCCCTGCAATAAGGCTTGATGTAATACATTTTAGGTTCAAATCATAACTCCTTTACGGTTGTGGACACTCCCCCCGACCTCGTGTCCATTAAGTTTTTGGCCGGAAAAACCGGAACAAAAAGCAATCCTTTGCTAGATAGCCGCTTCGCCACGTCGTCATCGCTCCAAGGTTCACCTGCCGTTATGGCTCGTGCCCCGTCGACAAGTTCTGCAATCGTGGGAATCTCTTTCCAAACGCTGCGCGCGTCAAGGGACCTTATGCGCTGCAGCGCAAGCATACGATCCTGGTTTTTGGCGGCGAAATATGCGACGAGAGCTTGCGCGTAGTCGTGTTCGCCAGCGTATTCATACGATTCTGAGTAGGCGGCTGCTTGGCGAGCATAGCTTAGAGCCTCGGGCAGCCGTTCGCTAGTAAATGCGATTTCGGCAAGCCTCAAATAGGCGGCGAGTTCAGTACGGCGGAACCTGCCCTTAATGGCCGATTCCAATGCCTGCTCTGCAGCTTGAAAAGCCTTGCTCGCCTCCCCCTTCTGTTGCCAGTATAGACTCTGGGCAATCAAGAAGTAAGCCTTCCTTGCCTTGTCGGTGTGCGCTTGGAAGAAGCCTAGGGCCTGCGCGACGTGAGCGTCAGTATCGGATTGACCCGTGTAGACCGAAGCGATGATGAGTGAGATCAGCCGTTCTCCGATCTGATCTCGAGAATCAAGCTCTTCGGCAAGCTGCAATGCCTTGATTTCAAGTTCGAGAACTTTGGGCCAGCGACCCATGTTCGAGAGGATGTCGGCTCGAATTCCAAGAGAGTAGAGCGTTAAGGCAGGATCGGTGAGGCTCGACTCCAACGCATCAAGCATCTCCAGGGCTGTCGAAAAATCGCCGTGCCTCTCCGCCACTACGGCGAGTGCGACTCGAGCTCGCCATTTTGAGTCTGGATTAAGGCGTGATTGCGCATCTTCAAAGCACGCCTGAGCTCTGTGCAAAGGCCCAATGTTGGCGTAGCAGAAGCCAAGGGTTTGGGAGCACCTGCCCGCCGAGTGCGTGTCGCCCTGGGAATCGAAAAGTTCGCGTGCACGGATGCACCAATCGAGCCCCTCTTGATACTGCCCCTCCAGCACCAAGGAGTTCGCGAGTTTTAGCATCAGTGCCGCTCGATGCTCGTCGGCGATGGATTCCAAACGGGACTCAATCAGCGCAGATGCGGCTGACGGGTTTGCGCCGGAGAGTAGGGCATCGGCTAGCTTGAGCGCATCTTCCGCTGCTTCACGCCCAGCGTCCTTGCTCAAGAAAAACTCGATCGGGGTTTCTGTAAGCGCAGCGATCTGTCGGAGGCGCTTTCGTGGTGGCTGGAGGACGCCGGAAACGTAGGCATAGAGTGTCGAGCGGGAAAGGCCAAGCTTATCGGCGAGTTCAGTCAGGCTGATGCCCGCGAGCGTTGCCGCAGCCTTGATCTGTTTTCCATTGATCTCTGTCGGCTCCAAAGCGATATGATTTTACTATAGAAATTAATAGTTTGTGCGAAACAGGCAGAGTTATTTCGCTCCGATCTGAAAAGGAATTACCGTCAAATTCTTTCTGCGCACCCACTCAAAGTGTTCAAGGAGTTCGTGCTCGCGCCTGATTGATGAGTGACTATTGAGGTCAATGAATTTGTGAGGGAAGCCTGTCAGCAGTGTTATGCGGAATCGGAGTTTCACGGTTCAAATCAGGATATTCTCTGTTAACACATGTTCTCATTGATAGCCGCGCTGCTTTTGCAGTCGCCTCTGACTTTGCTTGAAAGGGCGCATTCTCACAACGACTACACCCGTGCGCGGCCCTTATTCGATGCTTTGGACAACGGCTTCTCCAGCGTTGAGGTGGATATCTATCTGGTTGACGGGAAGTTGTTGGTGGGCCACGACCGAAAAGATCTGAAGCCCGAAAACACCCTTGAGAGGATGTACCTTGGTCCTCTTGCGGAAAGGATGACGGCAAACGGGGGATGGGTTTATCCAAAGACCCAGAAAACGTTTTGGGTGTTGGTGGACATCAAAACCGACGGAGCGGCGGTATATGAGCAGTTCAAGAAGAGTCTCGCCCTATACCCAACGTTGAAGTGCAAGTCCGACAAGCCATCCATCCGGTTTGTGATAAGCGGTGACCGACCGATCGACGCGATCGTTCGGGATGGTGGCGAGTGGGCTGGCATCGATGGTCGCCCCAGCGATCTAGACAAGAATTATTCTCCGTGGCTGATGCCGTGGATCAGCGATGCTTGGAAGAATCATTTCTCATGGCTCGGAATGGGTGAGTTTCCGGCTGTAATGGGAGCCAGGCTCAGGGAGCTGGTTGCAACCGTGCATCGTCAGGACCGCAAAATTAGGTTTTGGGGAGCGCCGGACACAAAGCCTGTTTGGGAAGTGCAGTGGAAGGCAGGAGTCGATTTCCTGAATACAGATCGACCGTCAGACTTGCGGGCGTGGATGCTCGCACAAAAGGGAGATTAGCATGTTGTCGCTTTTGCTTATTGCGCTTAGCGCGAATGAAACATCAGACGTTTTATTCAAGGATCGCACTGCTGACTTTAATCTTCAGATAGCGGGTGATGGCGCTTGCTGGGTGGATATTAACAACGATGGTTGGGTGGACCTTTGTGCGAACGGGGTTTGGAGAAATGAGAAAGGGAAGGGGTTCACCAAGATCGCGGATATCGCGCAGGCCGTCGCCGCCGACTTTGACAACGATGGCTTTGCCGATCTCTTTTCCTGGTCGCAGCGGAAACTTTTTCACAACGAGCAGGGTAAGGGCTTTACCGAGTTCACTCTTCCAGAACTTCCCATGTCAGTTTCACGCGGAGCATGTTGGGGGGACTTTAACGGTGATGGTTTTGTCGATCTTTACGTTGGCGGTTACGAGAGTTGGGACCCGCCCATCACCTATCCAGCATGATCTTACTCAATGAGAAAGGAGAGTCGTTCCGGATATCGTGGACGGAAGCAAGATACCGTTCTCGAGGGGTCACGGCATGCGACTTCGATCGCGACGGCGACCTTGATGTTTACGCTTCGAACTATCGGCTGCAACCCAACAACCTATGGTTGAACAACGGCAAGGGGGAGTTGCAGGATGTAGGCGCTGAGTATGGGGTCGTGGCTACGTCTGAGGGCTTCGGAGGTGGACACTCCATTGGGGCTTGTTGGAGTGACTTTGATAACGACGGGAATATCGATCTCTTTGCCGGGAACTTTGCTCATGTCGACAGTCGGGGCGATCAGCCGAAGTCGCGTTTCCTTCGAAATCTCGGTCCTGCGATGCGCAGCAAGTTTGAGGATAAGGGAGCTTGCGGGGTCTATTACCAGGAGTCGTACGCCAGTCCAGCAGCCGGTGACTATGACAATGATGGCGACCTCGATCTCTTTTTTACGACGGTTTATGCAACAGCATCCTTTGGGAAGAAAAACTTTCCGGTCCTGTATCGTAATGATGGTTCGTTTGTGTTTTTAGACTCGACCAAAGCCACTGGCCTAGCAGAACAGGGAGCGACCTATCAAGCCGCCTGGGCGGACTATGATCGTGATGGCGACCTCGATCTTGTGACGGCTGCGAAACTATTTGAGAATCAAGGGACTAAGGGGCATTGGCTTCAGGTTCGCTTACGTGGCGATGGCAAGAAGGTAAACCGTTCGGCGGTCGGAGCACAAGTACGGATCCGCGTCAAGGATGGGATGCTCACACGGCAGGTCGAGGCGGGCACCGGGGAAGGGAATCAGAACGATCTGACGCTTCACTTTGGGTTAGGTTCGGCGAAGGAGAACGCCGATTTGCAGATACTTTGGCCTGGGGGCACAAAGCAGACTCTGAAGAGTGTGAAGGTGGATCAGATCGTGGATGTGAGCTTCAAATAGTCGCCAGTTGATCCTTAGAATCATCTACTTTTTGGAGCTCTTATTCGTCGATTTTGTTTTCTTGCGCTTTTGAGCCTCTTTGTTTATTTTTCGGGTCTCGACGAGTGTCGGCGTCATGATAAATGACAGAGCGACCATGCGCCCATCTTCATCGGGTTCGCTATATGCAAGCTCGCGGAACTGAGCGACCATCTTCTCGCGAAACGCCTCTGCACGCTCTGGGCTTAGCTTAATCGTCCAGCGTCTGGCTGAAGCAAAGCGTTGGAGCGTGGGGTCAGTTCCGTAAGCTTTGGTGAGTTCGGTGCGCTCACGCAACATCAGTCTCAGCAGCCCGGCGTAGCCTTCAAGGGCACGTTTGCGAAACTCTTCGGTTCCACCAGCAACCTTGGTAAGGAATCCTTTTCGACTGCCAAGCACATAGAGGGTTTCTGTGCGCGAGCGTTTTTTGCGTTCTCCCGCCGGGATCACAAGCCCTACCCGAACGAGCTCAATGATGTGATAAGTGGTTCCAGAAGCTGATTTTCCGATCATCGCGGCGATTTCTGCTATCGAGCGTGGAATCGTATCGGATACGTTCCAAAAAACCTCGACGCGTGCCGCTGAAGCGAGACACGCGAGTTGGTCGAGGTTCATATCGGCCAGGACGACTTGTCCTGGAAAAAGCTCTGAGTCCATGTTTCTTCACGAACTATACCGGGCAAATGGGCCCTTTATATTTTATTTATTGAAATTCATGAAACATATTTAAAGAGGAGGCGGTCGTACGAATCGCGGCACAACCGCACGAGTAAGACCATGAAAATGAAATTCAAACCGACACTTCTAATCCTCGCTTGCGCTGCCGCTGCGTTTGCATCTGCAGATCGGACAAGCACCGACGTGGTTGATCAGACTTATCTTAGCAATGCAACCGAAGCCCAATTAAAGGACGTTATCAAGGACGGCTATCGGATGATCGACATCGAAATCAGCTCGACGAGCCCCACGAGATATACCGCCAGCTTTGTCAAAAACACAGGCTCCTACAAGAAGTCGTGGTGGTGGACTGCAAACAGAACCCACGCCGAGATGGAGAAGTTCATCAAAGATCACGATGCACGAGCGCTTGACATTGAGATTACGATTGAGAAGGGTAAGAAAAGCTACTCTGGAACCTTCATCAAGAATTCTGGAGACGATAAGGTTGGCTGGTTGGCGTTCGAAGAGCTTGATTTTAATCAGCTCAAAAAGAAGTTGGATGACTTTGACGGGCGTGTGATCGATCTCGACGTTCATAACGAGAAGGGCGGTCGCACATTCTCGGGTGTGATGATCAAGAACACGGGAGCTTTCAAAAAGGGCCACGTCATTTTCAGCAACCGTTCGCTATCCGAAGTCAGAAAATTGATTTCCGACAATAAGATGCAGCTCACTGACATCGAGCGCATTGACTCCGATTCTTTTGCAGGTGTGATGGAGTCGAACCCAAGAGCACCATGGTGGTACTTCGTTGGGAGGTCTTGGGAGCAGCTCCAGCAGGATCGAGCCCAATACAACGCCCGAATTGTAGACATCGAGCGAACGACCGAGAAGGGCAAGAGCAGCTTTGACTACATTCTCATTAACGACTGCAACGAGTTGGAAACACGAGTGGGGCAGATGATGCGCTCAGGGTCGGACGGAAACATGGGCTTCTACGTCCGTCAGGTCGGCGGACCGCGATTGGGGCAGCTTATGGCCGATTATCGGTTCTATCCGGCGAGCGCCATCAAGATGCTTGAGCATATGTATTGGACTTACCAAGTAGACAAAAATGGGGTGTCGCAAAATACACAGGTACGGCTTTATGCGAACAGCACGAACGACACGCATCCGCAGAGCGATACCTTTACGCTTCAATCCCTGATTCAGACTCAGCAAAACATGATGCTGCCGTCATCGAATGTGGACGCGAACGCGCTTCAGGATGCGGCAGGCAACAACAACGGCGTAACGGGTCGAGCAGCGATTATGAAATTTGCAAAAGACATCCTTGGGCTCGATAACGACATCCAACTCAACCATAAACTGGGTTCAGGCGGCATCAATAGCAACCCTTCGAACAAGATGACTGGCCGTGAAAGCGGGCTTATGATGGAGAAGGCGACCAATGGCTCCGTCTATTCGCCGACCGGCTTTGCCTACCTTCGAGCAAATATGCTGAACGAAACCAACAATTCAGGCTTCAGCTCGGGCCTTCGAGCGATTGTGAATCAGGAAGGCGCGCAAGCTGGTCTGACGCAAACCGAGATCAACAACTACTGGTCATCCGTGAGTCTGATTTGGAAGGGTGGCAACAACGGAACGGCGCAGATCACGAGCGTAGGCCATGCGATTCTGCCGTTCAAGTCGGGCAATCGGGTTGCACGCAAGCAGTATGTGCTTTGTGCATTCATCGAAAGAGCTACGGCGAACACCTTTGGCGCGGGCGGAGCGTCGAGCACTCTTCTGCCGGAGCTTTTGAGAGAAGAGGTTCGGGAGGGCGTGAAGGGCTGGAAATAGTAAGCCGACTCTAAACAACAGAAACGGGGATCGCACACGCGATCCCCGTTTCTATTTGCGCCTGTTGATGAACAGATCAGGTTCCCGAGCATAGCTGTTGGAAAGGGGATGTTGAGTGCAAAGAGTCGATGCAGATCGGAAATCGAAGGTCGAAGATCGTGAATCGTAAATCGTAAATCGTAAATCGATTGGTGGAGGCAAGGGGATTCGAACCCCTAACCCCCTGCTTGCAAAGCAGGTGCTCTCCCGTTGAGCTATGCCCCCACGTGGGAAGATCGAAAATGTACCCGATATCAAGCATCGGAAGATTGCACACCGGTCTTCAGGACCTATCGGCAACTTCAAGACTCTTCGGGCGTGTCACATCTTAGATTACATTTCATCCGACTCATACCCTGCCTCAAGTCGAACAATGCTGGTGCAGCGCCAGTTGACATCACCCACGACCTCCGCTAACATGATGGCTAGAGATTAGGAGTCGATTGTGGCTTCCAAACGCTATCCGCCTGAACTTGAAATCTGTGGAAATCGGTACCTCTTCGACAAGGTGCTGAAGGAGGATTTTTTCTCGGTGAATGTGCTTTACCGCGATGATGCGGGATTGGGGATGGTCTTAAAGTGCACCGATTTCCGATTCCTCCTCGGTTTCTGCTTCAAACCATTGGCTTGCATGCTGTCTCGCCACGAGTGGAAGATGTATTCGTTGCTTCAGGGGGTCCCTGGTATTCCAAGATTGGGTCCAAGAATCGGTTGGAATGGGCTTTGTCACGAGTTTATTGAGGGCCATACATTGTATGAGCACAAGCGAGGCGACATCCTCCCCGATGAGTTTTTCGACCGTCTCCTGGACCTGATGCGGGCGCTACACAGCCGATCAATTATTCATCTCGATTCGAACAAGCGAGGGAACATCATCGTCGGCGATGACGGACTTCCCTACATCATTGACTTTCAGATTAGCCTTTGCTTTGGGAAGCTTAACGGACCTTTTCGTGCATGGAAAAGGGGTCTCTTTGGGGCGCTTGTGCGAGAGGATATTTATCACATCTATAAGCGGAAGCAGCACCTGGCCGCACATCTTATGAGTGACGAGGAGCTTGCGTTATCTGTAAGATCCGCTGCCAATGCGCGAATGAAGCGTTGGGTAGGCGATCCGTACCGAAAAGTGAAGCGATTGATCTATCCTCGCGGGAGCAATGAGACCATTTGGTACAAACATAAAAGGCTAAAAAAGGGTGAGATTCAGGACACTGATTAAATTACCAGGAAGGCGCTTAGATGTCCGTTGCAAGCGATGCCACATCATTTTTGTGCCCAATTTCGCAAAATTTGGACTCATACCCGCCGATTGGCCCTAATCCCGGATTCATTTTTCGGTTATAATTCGTACTTAGGTAGTAGCAGGGATGCGTGCCGAACCGGGGCTGTTGGCCGTGGAAGGGAACAAGGAAAGATTCCGCGTCGGCATTCTCAGTAAGGTTCGTTTCCTCTGCTTCATCTAAAAACACAAGGAGCAGTGTAACCATATGAAACGAACGTTCGTTTACGCGCTCAGCGCT